>JASHVI010000136.1 GCA_030039525.1 Thermoplasmata archaeon | reverse complement strand
CGCCAGCGCGTCGGCTCGACCTCGCCCGAGGAGGCCCGGCGCGCAAGCACCGCCGCCTCCTCGAGGTCGTCGTCGTCGAGCGATAGCACGATACCCTGCGCGGTGCGGTCGAAGCGATGTCCCGCCCTCCCGACGCGCTGGACGAGCCGGCTCGCCTGGTGTGGGCTTCCGAACTGGACGACGAGGTCGACCGCGCCGACGTCGATCCCGAGCTCGAGCGACGAGGTCGCGACGAGTCCGCGGAGCTCGCCGGCCCGGAACCGCCGCTCCGCCTCCTCACGGATCTCCCGGGACAGCGAGCCGTGGTGTACGGCGATCGGGAGGTCCGGAGCGAGCCGGCTGAGGCGCGCGGCGAGGCCCTCCGCGGTCGGCCGGGTGTTGACGAAGACGAGCGTGGTCGTGTGGGTCCGGATCTCCGACGCGACCGCCTCGAGCGCCCGGTAGAGCTTCGGATCGGCGCGGAGCTCCTCCGCCCGGGCGGTCTCCGCCGCGGAAAGGGGATGCTCGGCCGGCGGCAGGACCTTGACCGACGTCGTCCGGCGGCCGCCGGCGACCAGCACCTCGACCACCCTCGGCTTCGGGGCGAGGAAGCGCGCGACCTCCGGCGGGTTCCCGATCGTGGCGCTGAGGCCCACCCGGCGGACCTTGCGCCCCGCGAGGGCGTCGAGCCTCTCGAGGCTCAGGGCCAGCTGGGCACCCCGATCGGACGGTGCGAGCTCGTGGAGCTCGTCGACCACGACCGCCTGGGTGCGCTTCAGCCCCTCCCGGAGGCGCAGGCCGACCAGGAGCAGCTGCAGGGTCTCCGGCGTCGTGATCAGGAGGTCGGGCGGTCGCTTCGACTGCCGGAGGCGCTCCGCGGGGGGCGTGTCGCCGTGCCGGACCCCGACGCGCAGACCGATCTCGCGGCCGAGCTCGACGAGCCGCTCCTCGAGGTCCCGGTTGAGCGCGCGGAGCGGGGTCACGTACAGGAGGCCGACGCCCGGCCCCGGGTTCCGGAGCCGCTCCGAGAAGAGCGGCCAGAGCGCCGCCTCGGTCTTGCCGGTCCCGGTCGGCGAGACCAGCAGGAGGTCCTCCGGGCCGCTCGGCCTCGAGAGGGCCAGCCGCTGGATCTCGGTGAGGGAGGAGAACCCGCGGCGACGGGCCGCCTCGACGAGCGGCGCCTCCAGGCGCGCGAGGAGCGCCTCGTCCGACGCCGGCATGCTGGCCGTCGCTCGTGCCGGGCGGCGGTGCTACCGGCCCGGCCCGCTGCCCACCGAAAGGGCGGAGAGCGACGTCCCCGGGATCGGCGGACGCCGGAAGGTACGTCCGGGGTAGTTGCGGATCGAGATCTCTCCGAGCAGGGCGATCGTGCTCCGGATCAGGTGGCCCCCGACCACGGAGTGGTCCGCGCGGCTCCCCGTGAGGTGAAGGTGGACGGAGGGGTTGCCGCCCTCCCAGGCAATCGAACCGGCGAGGGCGAGGAGTTCGAGCGGCTCGACGAAGCGGTGCGTCTCGTACCGACCCTCCCGGAGGTAGCCGACCTCCGTGTCCCGGACGAGCCCGATACCGGCGAGGACCGCCGCTCCTCGGATTCCCTCGTCGCGGGCCCAGGTGGCGAGCACGTCCGGAAGGACCTCGTGCTCCTCGAGCCGGAGGAGCCAATCTTCGCCGTCGCGGACCGACCGCATGAGGGGCCGGGGAGACGCCGCTCCCTTTCTCCGTTTCGTGGGGTAGGGAAACGCCCGGCGGCGGAGCGTTTCCCCGACCGACCGAGAAGGGTTTTCCCGCCGCGGCCGCTGACCGGATCGATGGAAGGGGGAGCCCGGTCGCTCGCGGCCCAGAGTCTCGGCGCGCCGCTGGAGGCGTGGTTCCGGGGCGGAGGGCGGACGCTCGTGGCGCTCTCGGGTGGGGTCGACTCCGCCGTGGTCGCCGCGGCCGCGCACGCGGCGTTGCCGGGGGAGGCTCGCGCGGCGACGCTGGTCGGTCCGTCGGTCTCCGCGAACGAAGTGGACCGCGCGCGGGCGGTCGCCGAGCAGATCGGCATCCGCCACGAGCTCGTTGCGGTGGATCCGCTCGCCTCCGAGGCCTATCGGGCGAATCCCTCCAACCGGTGCTACTTCTGCCGGAGCGTCGAGTCCCGCGCGCTCCTCGAGCACGGCCGGGGCTGGGGAGCGATCCGGTTCGTCGACGGGGTCCACCGGGACGACCTCGGGGACGACCGACCCGGACTGCGCGCGATGGCCGAGGCGGGGTTCCGGCACCCGCTGTTGGAGGCCGGCTGGGGGAAGGATCGCGTGCGGGCCACGGCGCGCGCGCTCGGCCTGCCCAACTGGGACGAGCCGTCGGACTCCTGCCTCGCGTCGCGCGTCCCGCACGGCACGCCGATCGACGCCGAGCTCTTGGGGCGCATCGCCGACGCCGAATCGGTCGTGAGGCTCCGGGGCTACCGGCGGGTCCGCGTCCGGGTCGAGGGCGCCGGGGCCCGCGTCGAGCTGGACCCCTCCGAGCTGCCGAGGGCTCTCGCGGCGTCGGAGGCCTCCGCCATCGGGGCGGAGATCCAGCGTCTCGGTTTCTCGCCGGTGCGGATCGATCCCCGGGGGTACGCGAACCGTGCCAACGGGTAGGCGCGCCGCCGCCTCGGAGGCTCCGGAGGAGGAGCGGCGCTCCGGGCGGTTCCAGCTCGTCACGGAGCTCTCGCCCCAGGGGGACCAGCCGGCGGCGATCGAGGAGATCGTGCGGCGGGTGGAGCGGGGCGACAAGTGCACGACGCTCCTCGGCGTGACCGGCTCCGGCAAGACCTTCACGATGGCCCACACGGTCGCGCGCCTGCAGCGGCCGGCGCTCGTCGTGAGCCCGAACAAGACGCTCGCCGCCCAGCTGGTGAGCGAGTTCCGGGCCCTCTTCCCGGAGAACGCGGTCGAGTACTTCGTCAGCTACTACGACTACTACCAGCCGGAGGCGTACGTCCCCCAGATCGACCTGTACGTCGAGAAGGACGCCTCGATCAACGAGGAGATCGACCGGCTGAGGCACCGGGCCACGCAGGCGCTCCTGACGCGGCGGGACGTGATCATCGTCGCTTCCGTGAGCTGCATCTACGGGTTGGGCTCGCCCGAGGACTACCGGTCGCACGTCGTCGAGGTCGCCCAGGGCCAGGAGCGGAGCCGCCAGGAGCTCCTCGCGGACCTGGTCCGGATGAAGTACGAGCGGAACGACCTCGAGCTGAAGCGGGGCCGGTTCCGCGCGCGCGGCGGCACGGTCGACGTGATGGGGGCCGGGGAGTCGATCCACCGGATCCAGTTCGACGGGGACCGGGTGGAGGCGATCGTCGAGCTCGACCCCACGACCCAGGAGGAGCTCCGGGAGGTGGAGCGGCTCACCATCTTTCCGGCCACGCACTTCCTCACGGTCGACGAGCGCCTCGAGTCGATCCTCCGGGAGATCCAGCAGGAGAAGGAGGCCCGCGTCGCCGAGCTCCTCCGTAAGGAGAAGATCGTCGAGGCGCAGCGCCTCAAGGGCCGGGTCGAGTACGATCTCGAGATGCTCCGGGAGACCGGGTACTGCTCGGGCGTGGAGAACTACGCCCGCTACTTCTCGGGGAGGAAGCCGGGGGAGGCGCCCTACACGCTGCTCGACTTCTTCCCGGAGGACGCCCTCGTCTTCCTCGACGAGTCGCACGTCACGATCCCCCAGCTGCAGGGGATGTTCAAGGGGGACCGGGCCCGCAAGGACAACCTGGTCGAGTTCGGTTGGCGACTCCCGTCCTGCCGGGACAACCGGCCCCTCACCTTCCCCGAGTTCCTCGCCCGCGTGCGTCAGCTCGTCTTCGTCTCCGCGACCCCGGGGCCCTTCGAGCGGAAGATGTCGAAGGGGCTCGTCCAGCAGGTGATCCGGCCGACGGGGCTCGTCGACCCGCCGGTCGAGGTCCGACCGCTGAAGGGCCACATCGCCGACCTCCTCGGCGAGCTCCGCGCGACGCTGGCCCGGGGCGACCGGGCGCTCGTCACCACGCTCACGAAGCGGACCGCGGAGGACCTCTCGACCTACCTCGCGGACAAGGGGCTGAAGGTGCGCTACCTCCACAGCGACGTGGAGACGCTGAAGCGGGTCGAGATCCTCCGGGACCTCCGCCTCGGCCGGTTCGACGTGCTGGTCGGCATCAACCTCCTTCGGGAAGGACTCGACCTTCCGGAGGTGTCGCTCGTGGCGATCCTCGACGCCGACAAGGAGGGGTACCTCCGGAGCGAGACCTCGCTCATCCAGACCGCGGGCCGGGCCTCGCGGAACGTGGAGGGGAAGGTGATCCTCTACGCGGACCGGGTGACCGGCTCGATGCAGCGCGCCCTCGGGGAGATGAAGCGGCGACGGGAGGCGCAGCTCGCCTTCAACGCCGAGCACGGGATCGTCCCGTCGACCATCCGCAAGGAGGTCCGCTCGCTCCTCGCCGAGGGCGAGGAGGCCCCCTCCGGCGAGCTCTCCGTCGAGGGGCTCGGGAAGCGATGGAAGGAGCGGCTCCCGCTCCTCCTCGCGAACCTCGAGGAGGAGATGCGCCTCGCCGCCGAGCGGCTCGACTTCGAGGAGGCGGCGCGCATCCGCGACCGCCTGAGGGCCGTCGAGGCCTGGGCGAGGGAGTCGCGCGGCGGCCGGGGACCGCCGCCGGAGGAGCTGGAGGCGCCCCTGCCGGCGGTCCGGCGGAAACGGTAGCTGGTCCGCGTCCCCGGGGCTTTGGGCTTTCCCGCCGGCCCCGATTCTCGCCGACAATCCTTAACTACAACAACGTTTGCCGGCCGACCAATGACGTTGAACCCCGCGCCGGCCGCCGCCGGACACAGCGTGTCGCTCGCCTGGATCGTCGTCGCCATCCTCGTCGGGGCCGGCGTCGCGACGGCCGGCACGGCCGCGTACTTCGAGGTCCACCCGAAGACCAAGACCGTCGCCTCGAGCTCCGGTTCGACCCCCAGCCCGACTCCGAGCCCGACCCCCAGCCCGAATTCGACGACGACCGCGAAGCACCCGGCCCCCCTGTTCGTCAACGTGACGGACGACCTCGGGCGGTCGGTCGAGGTCCCCTACGACCCCGCCCGCGTCGTGGTCCTCGGTCCCTCCATCATGGACATCATGTTCCGCCTCGGACTCCGCAGCCACGTCGTCGGGGTCGACTGCTACGCGGCGAGCCTCGGCGGCCTCTCGAGCGACTACTCCCCCGACCAGGTGGCGAACTGGAGCCTCAACTCGTCGATGTGCGTCCAGATCGGCCCGACCTTTGCGTCGGAGATGCTCGCGAACCTCACGCCCGCCCTCGTGCTGGCCGCCACGATCGTCTCGATCGCCGACGTCGAGGAGATCACCCAGCAGCTGGGCGTCCCGGTGGTCATGCTCCAGCCGCCGACCCTGAGCGGGATCCTCGTCGACGACTCCCTCGTCGCCACGATCTTCAACGTCTCGGCCCCGGCGGTGGCCCTGAACGCCCAGCTCTCCGCCGAGCTGTACAACATCACCAACGAAACGAGTAGCATCTACACCAATCCGACGGTGCTGCTGACCTATGACACCGACACCAACGGCTACTGGACCTACGGTCCGGGCAGCTTCGGGCTCTCCCTCGTCGAGCTCGCGGGGGGCACGAGCATCAGCGGCAACTCGACCAGCCCGTACCCGGAGCTCTCCCCCGCCCAGGTCCTGTGGGACGATCCCCAGTTCATCATCTACGGCTGGGGCTACGGGCTCAACGAGAGCACCTACGCCGCCGGTCCGGATTGGTCGGACTTTCCGGCGGTGATCGCCGGGAACGTGTCGGGCATCAACTCGAACTGGATCACGGAGCCGGATCCGACGATGATCCTGCAGGGGCTGCCGGCCCTGTTCGCGATGCTGCACCCGGACGGTGCCTGAGCGGGCCGGAGCCCGGTGGCGTCCCCCCGGCGGCGGCTGCCGAGGGCGGCCCTGGCCGCCCTGCTGGGAGTCACCCCGCTCGTCCTGTTCCTCGTCTCCTCGGTCCTGGGGGCCGTCGCCGTCCCGCTCGACCTCGGACTCCGCATCCTCCTCCACGAGGCGACGGGCGGGCTCCTCTTCCCCCAGCCCTGCGCGGGGAGCGGGCTCTCGCCGAGCCGGTGCGAGGTCCTGACGTTCATCCTCTGGCAGATCTACGCGCCGGAGGTCGTCCTCGCCCTCGTGGTCGGTGCCGCCCTCGGCCTCTCCGGCGCCGCGCTCCAGGGGGTCTTTAGGAACCCTCTCGCCGACCCGTTCCTCCTCGGCCTTTCGAGCGGCGGGACCCTCGGCGCGGCGGTCCTCTACGTCTACCGGATCGGCCTCGCGCAGGCGGACCTCTACCTGCCGCTCTTCGCCTTCCTCGGGGCCACCGGCACCGGCCTCGTCGTCCTCGGCGTCGCCCGGGGCCGCTTTAGTTCGATCGAAACGCTCCTGCTCACCGGGGTCGCGCTCTCCAACCTCCTCTCCGCGATCCTCTCCCTCGCCCTCCTCTACAACCCCGCCGGCGGCCAGCAGGTGACCTTCTGGCTCCTCGGCAGCCTCGGCCTCGCCGACTGGAACGTCGACGCGATCGCCTTCGGGGGGATCCTCGCCGCCGGCACGCTCCTCAGCGTCTACGGCCGCGAGCTCAACCTGATGCAGCTCGGGAGCGACGTCGCTCAGAGCGCGGGGGTGGACGCGGCCCGGACCCGCCTGCGGGTCGTGCTCCTCGCGTCGCTCGTCACCGCGCTCGCCGTGGCCTTCACGGGGGTCATCGGCTTCGTCGGGCTCGTCTCCCCCCACATCGTCCGGCGCCTCGGCGGCTCCGACTACCGGATCGTGCTCCCGGGCTCGGCGGCGGTGGGCGCGATCTTCGTCGTGGGGGCCCGGGACCTCTCGTTCCTGATCTTCCCCGGCTCG
>JASHVI010000135.1 GCA_030039525.1 Thermoplasmata archaeon | reverse complement strand
ACCGGCGGGTCAGTCCAGTCCGGGGCATTCCTCGGCGTGGACCAGGAGCCGCCCGATCCGCTCCTCGACCCCGGTCGGTCCGGGGGCGCCCCCGCGGCCGAGGAGACCGCGCGCCACCGGGCTCGAGAAGGAACCCGTCGGGGGCGCCGCCGCCTTGTAGAGGGCCCGGGCGAGCGCGCGCGGTCGGCCGGTCAGCTGGACGGCGATGTCGTCGGCCCGGATCTCCTCGAGCCGCGTCATGGAGCGGCTCAGCACGGCGTAGACCGGGTCCCACCGCACGAGCCGGGAGAGCGTCCGGAGGAACGTGAGGTAGCGTCCGTCGAGGGCGGCGACGTGTCCGAGCTCGTGCGCGACCACCGCCCGGCGCTCCTCCGGCGTGAGGCGGGCCAACAGGGCGTCGGAGAGGAGGATCACCTCCCGGCGGCGGAGCGTGAGCCGGGTCCCCGGGAGGCGCTCGACGAGCGTGAAGCCGAACGCCTCCGGGATCCTCCCCGGGAACCGGGCGAGGGTCGCCCGCGTCCCCGGGCGCGGAAGGCCCTTCGGCCACTCGAGGGGCCGGGGAGAGAGCTTCGCGATCCACCCCCTCCCGACGAGCTGGTTGAGGAGGAAGGCGCTCGCGAGGAGCGCGAAGGCGGTACCGGCGCCCACGGCCCAGTCGACGGCGAACCGGGGCTCGAACAGCGTCAGCGGGTCGCGCAGGAGGGCCCGGACGCCGAGCCCGTCCCCGTGCAGGAGGACCCAGAGCAGGGAGGTCGTCGCGAGCAGCGCCCAGAAGGCGACGAACCCGGAGGCGAGGCGGAGCTCCCAGCGCGCGATCGAGGCCCGGCTCTCGCCGGCGCGCCGACGGGCCGCCCGCCCGATCCGGACGGGTCCGTCGGACCGATCGCTCGGCGGGGCGCTCTCCGATGCGCTCGTGGCTCTCCCCCTACGGAAGGCGCATCCTCCGCCGGAGGCGCTTCGCCTCGGCGGGGCGCATCCGGACGAGCTCCTCGTTCAGGTGCACGACGCCCGAGGGTCCGAACAGGGTCACGACGCCCTCGAGCAGGTTCCGGAGGTATTTCCGTTCGAAGTCGACGGTCCGGTAGACGAAGCGTCGTCCCCCCTGGCAGCGCTCGCGGCGCCGCCGGACGATCCCCTTCCCGTAGAGCCGGGCGAGGACCGTCGCGACCGTGGTGTAGGCGACGGTGATGCCGGCCTCCTCGAGGCGCTCCCGCACGTCGCGCGCCGACGCCTCCGGCGCGGCGTGGAGCGCGGTCAGCACCTCCGACTCGAGCGAGCCGAGCATCGGACCCGGGCTTTCCACCGGCGGAGCGTTGATAACCCCGTCCTTCGAACCGAAGGTACGGGAACGACTGAGACGGCCCCGTCGGGGCTAGGCCGGGACCGGCCCGGGCTCCGGGACGGGCGGCGCGCCGACCCCCGGCCCGAGCGCGAAGGTCGCGGCCCATCCGGCCCGCACGAGGAAGAGGAACTCCGCGACCATGATCGCGGCGGTCCCGAGGCCGAAGACCAGCACGCGGTCGGTGACCGAAGGGGTGACGGCCGCCGCGAGGCCGCAGGCGCCGGAGAGCGCGAGGCCGGCGACCAGCGCCCGGATCCACCGGGCCTCGACCGCCGAGCCGTCCCCGCGGGGCAGGAGCCGGACCACCGCGTAGAGGGTAGCGGACATGGCGGCGGCCGTCGCCACGGCCGCCGCGAGAGGATCCGCCGCGATCGCCACGCCGGCCAGTCCCGAGACCCCGAGCCCGATCAGGCCCGCCCGGACGGCCTCGGGGAAGCGGATCCAGAGCGCGAGCGCCGCCATGGCGATGACCATCGACCCGAGGTACCAGGGCGACGTGAGGGCGGCGCCCACCCAGCCGAGGGGGCTGTGCTGCTGTCCCTCGACGACGCTGAGGACGTAGCCCATCAGCATCTCCCCGGAGATCGCGAGCAGCCCCACCAGCGCCGGCCAGGGCCACCCGGTCGGGGACGGGCGCTGGTCGCGGCAGAGGATCACTGCGATCATCCAGAACCCCGGGGGGAAGCCCATCGTGATCCCCGCCACCAGGAGGAGGATGGTCGCGGAGTTGAGCGTCGGGTACTCGTAGGTCCAGAGGATCGCCAGGAGCAGCCCCGCCGACCCGAACAGGGCGGAGGTGGCGAGAACGAGCCGCGCGTAGGCCGGAGCGCCCCCGGCGCGCGGGACGATCCAGAGCAGGATCGCGATCTCGAGCCCGACCATCGTGAGGACGATGGTGAGCTCGGCGGCGAGGAGCCCGGGGTCCGCGACGAGGGCCGGCACCGACCCGGGCAGCGGAGCGCTCGGTTTATGGCGAAGGTACGAACCGCGCCGGTTCCGGGGCTCCGGAAGGCGTTATGGAGCGCCTCCGCTCCGGCCGCCGATGGGCGCGGCCGGGAGCCCCCGATCGATCCTCGACCTCATCGGGAGGACCCCGCAGCTCCCCCTCTCCAAGCTCGGTCGCGGGCTTCCGAACCCGATCTACGCGAAGCTCGAGTACCTGAATCCGGGGGGCTCCGTGAAGGACAGGATCGCCCCGGCGATGATCGACGACGCCGAGGCCCGGGGCCTGCTGAAGCCCGGGGGCACGATCGTCGAGGCGACCAGCGGGAACACCGGGGTCGGCCTGGCGCTCGTCGCCGCGGTCCGGGGGTACCACGTCGTCTTCGTCATCCCCGACAAGATGAGCGCCGAGAAGATCCGGCTCTTGCGCGCCTACGGCGCCCGGGTCGTCGTGACCCCGAGCCAGCTCTCCCCCGACCACCCGATGAGCCACTACTCCGTCGCGCGCCGGCTCGCGAAGGAGATCCCGAACGCCTACTACCCGAACCAGTACGAGAACCCGGAGAACCCCGGGGCCCACTACCGGACGACCGCCCCCGAGATCGACCGCGACGCCGGACCGGAGCTCGGCGCCGTCGTCGCCAGCATCGGGACCGGGGGCACCGTGAGCGGGATCGGACGCTACTTCAAGGAGCACCGGCCCTCGGTGAAGATCGTCGCCGTCGACCCGAAGGGGTCGGTGTTGGCCGGCTTCGCGCGGACCCACGAGGTCGCGCCCGCGGTGCCGTACAAGGTCGAGGGGATCGGCGAGGACATGGTCCCCCGGACCGTCGACTTCTCCGTGATCGACGAGTTCGTCACGATCGAGGACCGGGAGGCGTTCCGGATGGCCCGCCGGCTGGCCCGGGAGGAGGGCCTCTTCGCCGGCGGCTCCTCCGGGGCGGCCGTGGCGGGGGCGGTCTCGTGGCTGAAGGGCCGCCCGCTCCCGGAGGGGGTTCCCGTGGTCGTCCTATTGCCCGACTCCGGCGACCGGTACCTCTCCAAGTTCTACTCCGACGAGTGGATGCGGGAGAACCGCTTCCTCGACGAGGCCGCGGTCGCCGCCGACCTCCTCGCGGTCAAGGAGTTCTCGCCGGCGCTCGTCGCGGCCGACCCGACGACCGTCCTGCGCGACGCCCTCGCCACCCTGCGGCGCCACGGGATCTCCCAGATGCCCGTCCTCGCCGGCCGGGAGAACGTCGGGACCGTGCAGGAGGAGGAGATCCTCCACGCGACCCTCGAGGACCAGAGCGTCGTCGAGCGGACCGTCTCCTCCCTGATGGGTCCCCCCTTCGCCGAGGTCGCGCAGGACACCCCCGTCGGCGAGGTCGTCCGGAGGCTTCGGAGCGAGAAGGCCCTCCTGGTGCGCGACGGGGCGACCCGGCAGCCCCTCGGGCTCTTGACCCGGCACGATCTGGTCGCGTTCCTCTCGGTGCGGGGTGAGATCTCTGCGGTTTGACACCCGGCTCATCCACTCGGCCCAGCCCTCGGACCCGGCGACCGGGGCGGTCAACGTCCCGGTG
>JASHVI010000134.1 GCA_030039525.1 Thermoplasmata archaeon | reverse complement strand
GCCCCGTGGGAGAAGAGCGCCTCGTAGACCGACTGGAACTCGAAGGTGACCCCCTCGGCGCTGAACCGCCTCGCGAGCTCCTCGCCGAACCGTCGGCTCCCCTCGAGGTCGGGCCTCGGGGATCGGACGAAGACGCTGTCGGTGTCGGAGTAGACCACCTTCTGGCCCTCGGCCTCGAGGGCCCGGATGATCGAGGTGATCGCGTCGCGCGCAAAGGCCGTGATCGCGGCGCCGATCTCCGGGTCCGTGAACCGGTAGAAGCTCGAGGCGAGGACGCCGTAGAAGGAGTTCATCAGGATCTTGACGGCCCCCTGCAGGCCGTCGTAGTAGGTCCGGAGCTCCTCGGTCGAGGCGGAGCGCTGGAGCTCCCGGAAATGGTCCCGGTCGCGCAGGAGGTCCTTCAGGATCTCCGGGATGAGGCCGACGCGGACCTCGGGGGCGAGGAAGCGGGCGCCGGAAGGGGCCCGCGTCGGCCCGTTCGGGTCGAGCGTCGTGAAGCAGATGTTCTTCGCGATGATGATCGAGGGGTACATCGACTTGAAGTCGAGGACCACCACCCACGGGTAGATCCCGGGCTGGATCGCGTGGACGTAGCCGCCCTCGATGGTCGTGTCGCTGCTCAGGCGCCGGCTCGGGGGCACCCCGATGCCCCGCCGGTCGGCGCGCGGGACCAGGAGCGCGTCGATGTACTGGCTCGTGCGCCCGTTCATCCCCTCCTCGAGGGGGAGGTGGGCGACGGTCGCGAGGTCCGCGGCCCGCTCCACGGTCCGGAGGCGCTCGAGGATCCGGTAGGCGAGCCGGGCGTCGTGCTCGCAGTACTCCATCACGCGGCCGGGGTCCTTCGCCCACTCCGCCTCGATGTTCCGGCGGTCGACGTCGAGCTTCGAGTCGTTGAGGAGCGTCCGCGCGACGAACTGCAGCGACTCCTGCTTCGGGCGGAGGTCGCGCCGGACGGACCACCAGGCGTCGGCCACGACCCGGCCGTCGATCCGCCAGAGCCGGTCGCCGGCGTCCTTCGGGGGTCCCCCGTTGCGGCCCAGGCCGAGCTCGGGCAGCTTCAGCGCCTCGGCCCGCTCGACGAGGAGGGGGAGGTCGTACCCGCCGATGTTGTAGCCGGTCAAGACGTCCGGGTCGATCTCCCGGACCTTCTCGACGAAGCCGCCGAGGATCTCCGGCTCGGGGCCGCTCAGGCGGAACCGGTCGATCTCCTCCCCGCCGCGATGGACGGTCGCGCAGATCGTGAAGATCGTGCGCTCCCGGATCGCGTTCTCGATGTCGAAGGAGAGCACCGTCAGCGTCGGGCGGAAGGGCTCGGCCGGAGCGATCTCGGAGCCGTTGCCGGTGACGACCCGTACCACGCGCGAGGCGGAGTACTTCGCCGATGTCGACTCCGACTCCGGTTCCGCGTCGAACCGGACCGTGAGCCCGAGCCCCTTGTCGTACAGGAACCGGTGGACGAACGGGATGTCGCAGGCGATGACCGAGGGGTCGTCCCCGGGTCGCCGGAGCCGCTCGCGGTACTCGGGGACCCTCCAGGGGGAGCGGAGCGTCACCCGGGAGATCGGGCGGTCCGACCCACGGACCCACTCGGTCCGGGAGACGATGTCGACGATCTCGGGGTCCCCGCGGAGCTTCTCGAGGGTCTCCGGGCTCGGCTCGACGAGATCGAAGTAGGGTCGGAACCCCGCGTACCGGGCCACGACGGACTGACCGGCCCGGTCGCGGCCGAAGAGCTCGACGACGACCCCGTCGTCGACCCGCTCGTACGAGCCGCCGAGCAGGAATAGTTCGACGCGGTCCACCCTCTTCGGAGCGAGGGTCGCGCTAAAGGCTTTGGCGAACGAGGCCGCGGGCGAACCTGCCGAGCGAGCGAACCTCCTCGCTCCAGCGCTCCCGAAGCCGCGGATTGTGGAGGGGGGCGGCCGGGTGGAGCATCGGGAAGACCGGTGGCGCGCTCCCGGGCAGAAGGTGTCCGGAGCATTCCGTGATCCGGGGCGCGTCGGGGGCGAGGGCCCGCAGGGCGTGGGCCCCGAGGGGGACCAGCAGTCGCGGGCCGAGGAGCCGGAGCTGCCGGTCGAGGAACGGGCGGCAGGCCGCCTCGGCCGCCCGATCGAACCGGTTCTCCGGCGGGCGGCACTTGATCAGGTTGACCATCCCGAGCTGCGAGGGGGGCAGGCCCGCCTCCCGAAGGGCCTCCTCCAACCGGCGGCCCGCGCGCCCGACGAACGGGAGGCCGGTCCGGTCCTCCTCGGCTCCCGGAGCCTCTCCCACCAGGACGACGCAGGGGTGCTCGGCCCCCCGGTAGACTACCGGGTGCTCCCTCAGATACCCCAGCGGGCAGGCCCGGCAGGCGCCGATGCGTCGCGCGAGCTGCCCCCACGCGACCGGGTCATCGCCCGGCGCGGGCGACGCCCTTCGGGGCCCCTCCGGATGGGTCGGTCGGCTACCCACGCCGTTCCCTCGAATTTGCTGCCGCCCGGAGTTAAATAGGGTAGCCTAATCGCTCCGACCCTTCCGAGGAAGAGCGTGTCTCCGCCGAGCGGACTCTATACGGCCGGCCGCCTCGAGACCCTGCGGCAGCGCCGGAGGTGGTCCGACCGGTACTACAAGCGCCGCACCCTCCACCTCAAGGAGCGCTCCGACCCCCTCGAGGGGGCGCCCCAGGGCCGGGGGATCGTCATCGAGAAGGTCGGCGTCGAGGCGAAGCAGCCGAACTCGGCGATCCGCAAGTGCATCAAGGTCCAGCTCATCAAGAACGGACGCCAGATCACCGCCTTCGCGGTCGGGGACGGGGCCATCAACTTCATTGACGAGCACGACGAGGTGCTGGTCGAGGGGATCGGGGGCCGCATGGGGCGTTCGTACGGCGACATCCCCGGGGTCCGCTACAAGGTGATCCAGGTGAACGGCGTCTCGCTCGACGAGCTCGTCCGCGGCCGCAAGGAGAAGCCGCAGCGATGAGCGCCGGCGGCGAGCCCCTCACCGTGCCCGTCGAGGGCGAGGACGCCGGGCCCACGGTGGTCCGGCCCGTGCCCCCGCCGCCGCCCCCCTTCCCGCTGCCGCCGCTCTTCGGGAAGTACTCCTTCGAGAACCTCGA
>JASHVI010000133.1 GCA_030039525.1 Thermoplasmata archaeon | reverse complement strand
GGCGAAGGTGGATCCCTTACCGCTTCGTTCGCGCCGCCTGAGTTCAGCAACAGTCTCCGGTGGCAGCCAGTCCTCAAAGGCTGAGAGAAGGAAGTCGTCCCAACTCTTGTTCGCTGGCTTCAGGCTCTTCAGGAGTGAGATCGTTGAACGGTGGGCGGGGATGCTGGACCTCGGATCCGCGGCAGTCATGATTGGCTGGTGAGCGCCCTCCAGCATTAGGCCGGCGCTCGATTGACACAGGCACGTCGACACCTGTCCCTCCCGCGCTCGCACGGCCGATTCGACCGCGTGCTAGTCAGGCCAGTCACGGTACGGTGGGACGGACTGGATCGTAGAGCTGGGCAGTTTGACGCGCCACTATGATTACACCCTTACGAAAATCATGTGTGTTCGCGGGCCCTTCGGATCGCTGAACGGACGGCGATCCCGGGAGATGGACGCCTGGCTCATCGGCTTAGCTTGCTGCGCATCTCCTCCGGTGGAACACCTCTTACTCGTCCGGATCTGATATCGGAAACTCGTCGCCGGAGTTCGGCGACGTCCTTCGGGGGACGGTACTCGCCTACGAGCTCCCGGAGGAGTTGGTCATACGTCTCCCCTCGACGTTTCATTGTTTCGAGTAGCCGACGGGTGCTCGATCGAATCCTGATCGTGGTCGGCGGGTCGACCGCAGCCATCATCGCCAATAGTGGGGCGACTGGTTTGAGCTTTCGCCTGGCGTTGATCTCCCGGCGTCAAGTCGGCACTGGCTCCTGAATTCCCGTTGAGCCGACGTGGTCCGAAGCGGTGTACGTGCAATTCTGATTGCAAGTTCAACCGGGATCGCTTCGAGACCGATGCCGTCATATTGGCGTGTCCGAGTGACCTAATGGGAGGGGGCATTCGCGTGACCGCTACCAGGATCACCGTCTCGCAGGAGACTCGGAAGTTGCTCGAGAGCCTGAAGTCGGGAGGGGCCACCTACGACGATGTTATCCGAGGACTCATCGCCACTCACCCCACCCGCCTTACCGCGACCGAGCTCACCCGGCGAATTCGAGAAGGACGGGCGTATCCGATTGAGGAGCTGATTGCAAAAAGTCGTGCCCAGCCATACTAGAGTTGCCTGCGCCCCCCCCGGCCCGGAGAGCATCGAAGAGGCCGATCGACGCCTTCTCCATGCTAAATGGAGGTTAGGGACTTGACCCGTGCAACCGTGATTGAACTCTAGCGTCCGAGTCGCTAGCCTATTTTCCGGAGCCTTGCTGGCTGGCTGATCGGGGGAGCAGGTAGGCGTGTTCCCTCGCGTACCGCAGGAAGAACCACCTTAGGAAAGGCCGCGGTGAGCGAGCGGTATCGGCTCTCTCGAGGGCGTCGTAGTAGGACTGTCGTCTCCCATACTGGATATTCAACATTGGATAGTCCGCTCTCGCAAGCAGAACGTTCAACGCGAGCCGACCTACCCTTCCGTTCCCGTCCCCGAATGGGTGGATCGACTCGAACCTCTGATGAAATTCTCCGGCAACTGCGACAGGGTGGACGTTCCCAGAGGCTCGGTGGGTCCACCGAAGCAGCTCGATGAGCATTGGCCGAACCTCGGGTGGGCTAGGAGGGATGTGGCTGCTCTCCCCGATGCGGACTGGATAGTCTCTAAGTCGGCCGGCGAGAGTCGGCTTCGTCTCGGCGAACAGCCACTTGTGCCAGGCGAGGAGATGGGGGAAGTCGATCGGCTCGGGCTTCGAAATCAGTCTCCGGAGCAGATCGGCATGGCGCTTCGACTCAATCACGTCCCCTATGGGCTTCGACTTAGGTACCTGGCTGTCCTCGACGACGCTTCGCGTTTCCTCGAGCGTCAGAGAGGATCCTTCGATTCGATTAGTGCTGAAAGTGAACCGGATTAGAAACTCCTGCGCCTCCTGTGCAAGAACATCGGGGGGCGCGCGACCTTTTCGATCCGCGTATGCCTCTCGAATACGATCGAAGAGAGGGAATAGCGTTTCCTTCCAAATTCGCTGCTGGAGTTCCTCTTCGAGCGGCCGTAGGTCGCGTGGGATCGTCTCGCCGAGGTAGATTTCCTTCTGCCTTACTTGACCATTCCAGCGATACGTCTGGACCAGGGCCTTGTAAGGTCCGGAGGAACCATGGAGGGTGCGGACAGAGGCCACATCCCCACTACATTATCAGACTACAAATGCGTTTCGCAGGATTATGTAGTGGGGTCGGTCGAGGCGCCAGCGACGCATCGGACCGGGTGCAGTTGGGACTGCACTCCTGTCTCTCCCCTTCGACTTGCGGCTGGTGAAGTGACTATTACCACGCATGTCTGGCGTTACTCATGCCGGCAGACGATCCAATCACTGCCCTTTCCCTTCATACCTCAACGCTCAGCTTGTTGCAGGGGTTCAAGTCTAGGGCGCAGAGCTGGGACGATTTCCTCGTCAATCTGCTTGAGTGCGGGTTGGACCGAGTGGACGTCCAGTTTGCTGAGAGCCTCCTGGCGGACTACAGGGCGGGTCGGATCAAGGCAAACTCGCGAACGCCGTCGTGAGCGATCGAAGGTGTAACTGAGATTGCACCCCACCTCGGATGGGGAAGTTGTGGATTAACGCAGGACGTAGGTCGCATTGTAAATGCCGATGGTGTACTCTCCCCCGCCAAAATAGACCGTGCCCTTCTCTTGGGGATCGTAGGCAATTCCGCCAAGAGGACGGGGAGAGGGGGTGTTCGAGGTGTGGACCAGGTGCCAGTATCCAGCGAAGAATTCGTAGGTCGTGTTGTAGGTCGCACCGGACTTCGAGTTTTGCCCCGAGAAGAAGACAGGGGTTCCATTGGCCAACGTGGCCATCGGAGCATGCACCCGTAGGGGGGTGCTAGTCCTCGGGAGGAGCTTCCAGGTTCCGGCCTGGAAGGCCCACGTCCCCGCCACAGCCCCGCTGCTGGAATTCACCCCGCCCCGGAGCAGGGTCTGATTCGTCTGAGAATCAAAGACCATGCTCGCGAACTGGCTTCCCGGAGGGCTCCTAGGCGAATGGACCTGGCTCCACGTTGTCCCGTTGAACGTCCACGTGTCGGATAGGGTGACCCCACCCGAGTTGTAGCCGCCGAACAGCACCATCTCCGAGTCGTACGCATCGTATGCCATCGCGTACTGCGAACGGGGCGGCGGACTCACCGAGGGAGTCAGTTGAGTCCAATTCCCCGCATGGAAGAGCCAAGTGTCGTTATAATACGCGGATCCGAAAAGGGCCTCGCCTCCGAACGCCAAAACACCGCGGAGGTCGGGATCGTACGCCATGACCAGTCCGCTGAGACCCGATGGGTGGACGGAAAGATGGAGGTTTGTCCACTTGCCCGCCGAGAACGTCCAGGTGTCACTGTACGCGGTGGGTCCCGCGAGGGGATCATACCCCCCATAGAGGACCGCATACTTGTCAGCAACATCGTAGGCGAAGCCGAACCAGTTCCGCGGCGAAGGGGCTTGTGTGGTATTGAGCAGGTGCCAAGAGAGGTGGATGGTAGAGGGAGAGATCACTCCGAGCCCGTCGAGGGAGGACTGCCTCGAACCATCGCGATTGTCCGCGGCTGCAGCTTCCCCGGCCACGAGGAGGAGCAGAGCGATGCCGATCGCGATCTGCGGGCCGACGAACCCAGGGACCTTGAGGAGAGGCATGGGCCCGTTCGCCCCGACCACCGCCTCCTACAAAAGTGCGCTGACGAGTCGCGAGCGACCGAAGACCGTCACCTCTTCAGACGCAGGAAAGATCAGACCGCCAGAGCAGTAACGTGGGACGGTGATTGCACGTGCGACGAAGGGGGATTCGCTCCGAGGCGAGATCGGTAGAGGGGCTTGCGGGACCCGACCGGTCGGCTCACACCTTTGGCAGAGCCGAGTATCCGATGTCTCTTCGAAGACGGAACCGAGTGAATCGCAATAGCTCCCCATCGTAGACGTACGTCGCCCGATACTCCCCCACGCGTGCCCGAAAGACCTCCTTCCCTCGGTGGCGTCCAATCAACTTGACCTCGCACCAGGGTGGCAGGCGATGAGGGTTTGCTTCGAGCCTTCCCATGATCTCGTCAAAGCGCTCCGCTATCTCGTCCGGCAGAGCGAGGTACTGTTTTCTCGCCTCGAGAGTCATTTCGACCCGAGGCAAGGGCTAGCGCCTCCGATTGCGCTCCTCGGAGGCTTGACGCCAAGGAATCCCGGGTCCGGTGCTTGCCTGACGAACCATCTCACGAACGAACTCCTTTGGGACATGCTCCTCGATGAAGTCGATCAAGACGTCGTCCCACGTCATGTCTCCCCTCTTGAACGGCTGCAGCATCTTGAGGGTAGAGGCGTGAATCGAAATCGAGGTCAGACGGTCGACGGCCATCGTACGAGCAGGGCCAAGACATTATTTTAATTTGGCGCGCGGACTCTAAACGCTGGGCGTGCGTGGCGACCGGCCCAAGCGATCAACGAGAGGGCGTGCTCGCTGGCGCTTCGGCATCGCGGGGTCGTGGGGCGACGAGCTGTGCAGGTGAGATTGCACGTCGAGGGTGTCGTGTAGCATCCCTCGGGTCCGTCGACGAGGGCGCTGACCCTTTAGCAGCCGGGGCCTGCCTCACCGAGGCGAGCCCCGTGCGTAAGGTCGTGCTCCAGATGCACACGACCCTCGATGGTTTCGCCGATAGCAAGTCAGGTTTTGTCCCGATTACGGATCGGAGCTACTGGAGAAAGCTCGAGAAGGCACTCAACGGGACCGCCGCCGGAGATGTGGATACTCTCCTGATGGGAAGGGGCACTTATCAGCAATTTGCAAGCTTCTGGCCCAAGGCCGCCGTCGACCCTGCAGCGCCTCCGGACTTTCGGGCCGGGGGACAGCACCTTACAGAGACCGCCAAGGTGGTATTCTCGAGAACCCTGTCGAACGCCGATTGGGCGAACACGACGATCGTTCGCGGCGACGTCGGGCGTTGGATCGCCAGGGCCAAGGGTCTCCCCGGACGGAACATGCTCGTGCCGGGAGGCGTCGCGTTTCCGAGGGCGCTGATCGAGCGGGATCTGGTGGACGAGTATCTCCTGTCCGTCGTACCCGTGATCGTCGGCGGGACGCGGGACCGACTGTTCGGTCCACTCCCGAGGCAACGCGCGCTCCAGCGGGGCCGGACCTGGACCTTTGACGGGGGAGTTGTGCTCCATCAGTACTTCCCGATTCGCCGACGGCCGACCCGAGGTTCAACGCACTCGATCGCAGAACGACTAAACAGGATAGCCCGTCGACGTTGGAAGGGTACTCCGAAGCATCGATAGGGCGACTCGATGGAGAGCGATCTCCACCGGGGCGAGCCGTGACCAGCCTCCGTGGAGGTAGAGGCTCGAGCCGCTCGTCAGCTGCTCCGGGACCGCGCACGGGTGGGTCCGGAGAGACGCCTCCACCCGGGTCCTTGCACGGGTTTTTCTATCTCAATCTCGGGATGAAATACCAACCGCCGTCTTGCGGAAGACCGGGCCTTAAGTAGCTGCCGCGCCTCGCCAGCGTTCGGCCAGCCGGGGCGGACCCGGGCGGCCGGAGGTACGGCAAATGGGAGACGGGGCCCGTGGCCGCGCCCAGAGTCGTCGAGGCCTCGGATGGGCGATCGCGGGCTCGGCGTCGTTCGCGATCGCATTGTCGGTTCTCATGATTCTACCCACGTCGGCCGCCTCCAGCGCGAGCTCGCTCCTGTACGGACCCCCGTACAAGCACGCCAGTGTTGCGATTGCGCAAGGCAGTCTGGTTACCGGCTGCGGAAAGTTCGCGGTCCAGAAGGGGCCCACGTGGAACGGACGGACCGGAGCTTTCACCGCCCGAGCGCTCGCGAACGCCTCGGGATGCCAGTCTCCCGACGTCGGAGTATCGGCGAACTGGTCGTCCTCCGTGACGTTGAGCGTCCCGATCACGGTCTCGAACTCCACGTCGTATCTGGTGAACGAGACGTTTGCGCTCGCGATGTCGGATAGCTGGATCGTGGAGCCGTACTCCCATTGCCGGCTCGACTATGCGGCGGCGAGCTCGGAGTGCCTTACCAGCTCGATCACGGACGTCTACGAGTCCTCGTATCTGGAGGACGTAACGCCGGGCAACACGTCCCTCGTCGCGACCCCGCACTTCCCGTACTTTGCGGTGAATTCTGAGCTGGTCTGGGCCTGGAGCGACCTCCTGTGCAGTTCCGGCCACTGCAAGCCGTCCGGCGGCAACGTGAGCTGCAACTACTACACCTGTTCTCGAGGTTACCACCGGCCGGGGTTCCAAGGCTCGGTTTCGTTGTCGTACACGCGATCCGATCTATTCAAAACGGTAGCGCTGAACCGGAGCAACTCCTACGTGCTCGTCGTGACCCTGGTCGCTGCGACGGACGCTCAGGTGGTCCTCGAGCACGCCAAGGGCAAGGGAACGCCCTCGGCCCGGGCGGAGCTCGACATGGCCGGGCCGGGGATGGGTCTAAAGCTCCTCAGCATTCAGCTCACCTAGGTGGCGCTGCCCGCCCGGGTGCGGAGCCAGCCCTCGCGCCGACGCGGTCGATTTCCGGTAGACCCGCACTCGGGCGTCGCCACCGAGCGCGGGTTGCCCGGTGCTTGCACCGACAAGACTGTCGGGCAGACGAAGTCCGGTGACGCGGAGTCTCGGCCGGCACGCCGGGTTTCGAGAACAGATGCGATTCGGACGCGGAGCGTTTCGCCAGAGCCCGGGCCTAAACGACCGATCCGTACGCCGTGATTCGGCGGATCTTCTCCCCGTCGAACTCGAACACGTCGCAGTACTGGATATCGAGGATGGAACCGTCCTTCTTGAAGACCTGAGCGCGCCCCTCGGCCACGACGACGCTCCCTTCCTCGATCAGCTTCTCGACTCGATTTCCCAGGCGGACGACTTCGGGACCGGGAAGGACCTCCTTCTCGAATTCGGCCTTCCCGTGGGTGCGGTGAGGTGCGCCCACCTCCCACCGTTCGATGTCTTCCGTGAACAGCTCGAGCATCTGCTTCCAGTCCTGCCGAGCGAAGCAGTCTGCCCATTGCTCGATGACCTTCTTCCGCGGGCTCATCCCCCGGCGGGAACCTCGATCCCAGATTAACTGGCGGCGCGGGGTGCTGAGCCTCTCCACGCGGAGGGGTCGTGCGGTCGCAGATCCGTCGACCCCGCGGGCCGCAGGGCGCGACGCGATTACCTCGACCTCACGACCCGCTTATCCGATGGGTTGACAGAGCCGGTCGGGGCCATGCCGGTGAATCGTACTCTGAACGGAAAGGCGCCCGAACCCAAGCAGGTCTTCGTCACCGGCATCACCGGAAAGCAGGGGGGCGCGATCGCCCGGCTCCTGCTGGAGCGGGGGCACGGGGTCCAGGGCCTCACCCGCAAGCCGGACGGACCGGCCGCCCAGGAGCTCCGCCGGCTCGGGGCCGTGATCCGGGCCGGGGACCTGGAGGAACCCGAATCGCTCCGGAAGGCCGCCGAAGGCGCCGACGCGGCGCTCGTCGTGGCGACGCCGTTCGAGCGGGGCCCGGAGGCCGAGACGAAGGATGCGACGAACGCCATGGACGCGGCGCTGGCCGCGTCGGTTCCGCACATCGTCTACTCCTCGGTGAGCGACGCCGACCGGAAGACGGGCATCCCCCACTTCGACAGCAAGGCGAAGGCCGAACACCACCTCGAGCGGCTCGGCGTCGATCACACGATCGTCGCCCCGGTGTTTTTCATGGACAACTTCACGTCGCCGTACATGGCGCCGGGGCTCGCGAAGGGCGTGCTGGCCATGGCCCTCCCGGGCACTCGGCAGCTCCAGGGGGTCGCGGTGCGTGACCTCGCGCGGTTCGCCACGCTCGCGCTGGAGCACCCGAAGGAGTTCCGGGGGAAGCGGGTGAACATCGCGGGCGACGACCTGCCCCCGAACGACATCGCCGCGGCGATCGGAGCGGCCGCCGGCCGGAAGATCGGATTCCAGCAAGTGCCGCTCGAGCAGGTCCGCCAGCAGAGCGAGGACTCGGCGAAGATGTTCGAGTGGTTCGACCGGGTCGGCTACGGGGCCGACATTCCCGCGCTCCGCCGGGAGTATCCCGAGGTCGGCTGGCTCGGCTACCGCGATTGGGCCGCCCAGCAGGCGTGGGCGACGATCCTAGCTCCTTCGTCCGCCGCGCGCCGCTGAACCGTAGACCCGGGCGTCCACGGCCGGCGGGCCGGGGTCCGCGAGCCGCCCGGCGAGAGGGTCGCGCCCGCCCCGCTCCTCAGCCCACCCGGATCGAGTCGAGGTACGTCGGAGCGTAGACGCCGACGTGGTCGGTGGCGCGGGAGTTGCACACCGCGCCGGCCGTCGCCACCGCCTCGGCGTAGGTGGCGGACTGCACCATGGTCTCCACGGTGTACGAAGTGCCCTTCGTAAGGCTCGCCGTGAACGTCAGCACGTACGCGTGCGTCTTCTTCGCGGCCACCGCGGTCCCGCTCGTGGTGAGTCCGTGGTCGTACAGGTAGAGCACCTTGGATCCCACGACCGTCGCGGTGGACGAAGCCTCGACCGCGGCCTGGAGGCCGAGGCCGATCGCGGCGAACGCCACCGACCCGTTCCCGACGCAGGTCGTCTTCAGGCCGATCGACCAGGAGACGTTCCAGACGATGGTGATCGTGTGACTTCCGGTCGCGCAGGCGGAGCCGCAGGTGAAGGAGACGTTCTGGACTCCCGTGTAGATCTCCATCGAGTAGGTTCCCGAACCGCTCGCCAGGGACTCCTGGCCCTGCCGATCGCGGCCGGTGTTGAGAACAAAACTGGGCGCGGAGAGTATCTTGTTCGATCCCGACCCGACGGCCGATCCGACCGAGTGTCCGGTCAGGCGGAGTCCGCCGTACCTCGCGAACGAGGGCGTCGCGGTGAACGGCGGAGAGGTGGCCGCCGCCAACGGAGCCAGGAGAACGATCGTGCCGACGAGCGCAAAGCCGAGTGCTCCCCACGTGACTCGCTGCATTCGGAGCCCCGGCGGGCACTGGCGCATCCCTAATTGAACCTGCTTAGGACGAGGGACGTGCGCCTCGAATTCTCGCCCCGGGCGTGACACCGATACCGGGCGTCGCTCCGTCGGTGCCCACGGACCGGGTGCGGGGCCGTTGCGCCGGCGGGGAGCGACTCCGTCCCCTCGGCCTCCGGAGCGGCCAGGCGGGCGAGGGCTCGCGGCGTCCAGGTACCCCGGGCGGGGTCGCCTTTAGGCTCCGCGGCGAGGTGATGGCGGCGGAAGGGGCGGATGCGCGTTCTCCGAGACCTCGACGTACGGGGGCTGGTCGAGCTCCCGAGGATCGTCTCCCGGATCGAAGCGGGGTACCGGGCCGATGCCCGGGGGGAGATCGTACCCTTCCCTCGAGCTCGGATGGAGGCGAGGGAGACCACCCTGGCGTGGTTGGGGGCCGCCCTCCTTCCCGAGGACCTGCTCGGATACCGTTCCTATCTGTATCGGAGCGACGGACTCGACCGCGGGCACCAGGTGGTCGCGCTCTACGGCCACTCGGAGATGGACCTGAGGGCCCTCTTCGTCGGCCGCCTGGTCGGGAACCTTCGGACCGGCGCGGCCGTCGCGGCCGCGCTGCACCTCGCCGAGCCCGATCTGACGGAAGTGGGGCTGATCGGGACGGGGTATCAGGCTCGGAACTCCTTGACCTGCCTCGCCGCGATCTTTCGACTGGCGACGGTCACGGCGTGGAGCCCCGACGCCGGTCGGCGTCGAGCCTTCCAACGATGGGCGCGGGAAGCCCTCGGGATCGAGGTCGACCTCGCTCCGGACGCCCGGGGCGTCCTCCGGGCCTCGGCGACGGTCGCCCTGCTCACCTCGGCGGAGGAGACCGTGGTCACCTCCGACATGGCCCGAACTCCGGGATTGCTCCTGAGCATCAGCGCCTACCGGCGGCCGGAGATCGATCCGCGCCTCCTCGACGCGGCACCCTGCGTCTGGACGGACAGCGTGCCTCAGGCCGGCTCGGCGGGAACCCTCTTCGACCGCGAGGATCGGAGGTCGAAGCTCCGGCCCCTCTATGCCGGCGTCGAGGACGGAACCCTTCACGGGTCCGGGGCGACGAGGATCATCGTCAACACCGGGGCGGCGTGGCAGGAACTGGCCGTCGCCCAAGCGTTGCTCGAGAGCGCGGAGGCCCGGGGGACGGGCCTGAGCCTCGACCTTCCGACGGCCGCCGGCGAGAGCGCGGTGTTCTGAAGTGGGGCGCGCCCCGACGGGCGACGCCGCTTCCGATCGGCGATCAGCGGCGCTTCTTCGTACGCATCCAGGGAGTGAGAGTGACCCCGACGAGGAGCCCTTCCGGGCTGAGGAAGCGGGTCACGACCTGCCCCCAGGGCTCCGTGCGGGCCTCCACGAGGAGCCGGTAGCCTCGCCGCTTCAGCTCCTGCGTCGCCTTCGGGACATCGTCCACGTCGAACTCGAGCCAGGCCTGGGGCACGGGGAGCTCCTTCGGCCACGTGGCGGTCCCGAAGCAGGACCGCGCCGCGTGCGCGAGGGGCCAGAGGCCGAACCCCTTCGCGCCCTCCACCCGCTCCGTGTGCAGATACCCTTCCGTGTCGTGGAAGGAGATCCCGAGGACGTCCCGGTAGAGCCGACGGCTGGACCGGGGCTCCCGGACGATCGGCCCGAATCCGGCGATGAAGAGGACCTTCATGCGGCCCCGGGGGAATGGTCCCGTCAGCCCGTCCGGACGGGAGGGCTCCGGAGCACGAACTCGTTGCCGTCCGGATCGGCGATCACGGCGAGCGTCGTTGTGAAGCCGGGGGGATGGATCTCGTGCGGCTCGTCGACGATCGTCCCGCCTCGCCGACGGATCTCCGCGCAGGCGGAGACCGGGTCCCGGTGGGAGAAGACGACCCCGGAGACCGTTCCGGGATCCCGCCCGCCCTCGTCCGGCGTGGCGACGTGCATCCGAAGGGCCACGGTCGTCCCGGGGATCGCGAAGACCGCGCGGTTCGCCTTCTCGTCGAACTGGAGCTCCTTGAGGCCGAGCACCTCGCCGTAGAAGCGGCGCGCCTTCGCCACGTCGCGGATATGGACCGTCACGGCCTCCATTCCCTCGATCAGCTCGGGCATCGGTGCGGCGAGGCACGGGCCGGCGGTCCTTAAGGTCCCTCGGGGCCCGAGGAGCGGCCGGCTCCGCGCCGGGGGGGTCCGGACCCCGCCGGCACGAGCTCGCGACGGGGCGCCTCCCTCCCGGCCGGTCGGGGAACTCGCTAAAGGAGGGTCTCGCCTCGGGAGGGTCGAGGGTGCGGATCCCTCCGACCGGAAATGTCCACCGAATGCGAGACCCCGGGCTGTCTCCACCAGCGACGGCTGCACGGCCCCGACGGGAAGTGCCGCG
>JASHVI010000132.1 GCA_030039525.1 Thermoplasmata archaeon | reverse complement strand
CGCCTTCGGCAACTCTTAAGAAGCGCAGCCGGCGTTCCCCGCCCCCTCGCCGATGAAGCCCCTCGAGATGCTCCAGCAGCACCTGCACCAGCGCGTGCTCGTCGAGCTGCGGGGCGGCCGCTCGGTCCGGGGGACCCTGGACGCCTTCGACCAGCACCTCAACGTCGTCCTCTCGCAGGCCGAGGAGGTCGACGGCGAGGTCACGACGCAGAAGCCGGGCATGACCCTCCTGCGCGGGGACAACATCGTGTTCATCTCCCCGTGAGGGGCCGGAGCAACGCATGACGAAGGGAACGGCATCGCGGCGGGGCGGGAAGATCGTCCACCAGATCTGCCGGCGCTGCGGCAAACACTCGTACCACCGGCAGCAGGGCGTCTGCGCCAGCTGCGGCTTCGGCGCGTCGGCCCGGCGACGCAGTTACTCCTGGGCGAAGCTGAAGTGAGCCGGGTCGGCCGGCGGTAGGCCGGTCAGATCTTCAGGATCGTCTTGCCCCGCAGCTCGCCCTTGCGGCTGAGCTGGAGGATCGCCGGGGCGTCCTCGAGGGCCCGCTGCTGCTCGACCGGTATCCGAAGCCGTCCTTGAGTGAACTCCTTGCCCAGACGCTCGAGGAGCTCCGGGCTCGGGGTGAGGTCCACGTTGACGCCCCGGAGCTCCCGGGGCGCCAGGTCGGCCGCCGTCACCGCCCCGATGGTCGAGGCGACCGCGCCCTTCGGCCGGACGAGGGCGAGGTTCTTCGCGAACTCCGGACCGCGGTTCGTGAGGTCGAGGAGCGCGTCGACGCCGTCGGGGTAGGCCATCTTCACGTCGTCGGGGAAGGCGATCAGCGAGGAATCCAGGGCCCGCGCCGCGCCGAGCTTGATCAGGAAGTCCCGGTGGGGTCCGCGCGTGGCCGCGAGGGGGAGGATCCCCGCGTAGGAGGCGAGCTGGATCACGTACGATCCGATGCCGCCGGCGGCGCCCAGGATCAGGAGGGACTGCCCCTTCGAGAGCCCGAGCTGGTCCATCGCGGCGAGCGCCGTCATGCCGGCGGTGGGCACCGCCGCGCCCTGGTGCGAGTACATCCCCCGGGGCATCTCCGCGATGCCGATCGACTCCGGGGCGGCGACGTACTCCGCGTAGGTGCCGCGGCCGACGGGCGCGTGGAGGAACTGGCCGTACACCCCGTCGCCCACTTTGAACCGCGAGACCCCGGGGCCGACCCCCTCCACCGTGCCGGCGCCGTCGACGCCGACGATGAGGGGGAATTCGTGGGGCATCTTGCCCTCGAGGGTCCCGTCCGCGATCTTCCAGTCGAAGGGATTGACCCCGGCGGCGGCGAGGTGCACGAGGATCTCGCCGGCCGCCGGCTCGGGCTTCGGGAGGTCCATCGGCTCGGGACTCTCGCGAAACTTGCGGACCGCGATCGCGCGCATGGCGGGGGCAGAAGGCGCCTACCTTGAAGGCTTCCGCGGGGCGGAGCGCCGCAGGCGGGTCGAGCGGCCGGAACCGCTCACCGGAGCCTTCGGGCGTCGGCCCCGGGCCTTGCCGGCCCCCTTCGGCGGGAGCGCTCGGGCCCACCGGAGCGACCGGCCGATCCAGGTCCCGAGCGCTCGAGGGTCCTCCCGGATCTTCGGCGGGAGCACGAGGTACTCCGTCATCGGCCGACCCGGCATCGGCTCGAACGGCCGCACGCCGGCCAGTTCCCGGAGCTTCGCCCGATCCGCCGGGGCGAGACGCAGGAAGAGATCCTCCCCGAAGACCCCGTAGAAGAGCTGTCCTCGAACGAAGGCGGCCGGGTTGCCGAAGAGCGGGCGGCGTGTGACCTCGGCGTCGTCGGGGACACTCCGCTCGAAGACTCGGACGGCGGCACCCGCCGCCGGGGGGATCTTCACCGAACGGTCGAGCGGGCGGCGCGCTCAAACCGCTTTCGAGCCGCCGCGGACGGTCGGCCCGCCGCGATCGGAAGGGGGTCCTCGCCGCCGGGCGCCGCCTAGCGCCGACCGCCTCGGCCGCTCTTGCCAAACGCTTTAATCGATGCGTGAATCGCACGCATCGAATGCCTCCGAAAGCCGTCCTCGTGGTGATCGTCGTCGTCGTGGCCGCGGCCGCCGCCGGGATCGGGTTCGTGGGCGGCTACGAGTACAAGACCTCCCCCGCGGCCCACCCGGCCGCGGCCGAGAACTCCACGCTGAGCGTCCTGGGAGCGGGGACGCTCGACACCCTGTTCCCCGAGATCGCGAACGAGCTCGTGAACGAGACGCCGAACATCACCGCGCCCGCCGCGGCCCAGACCTACGAGGGCTCGATCGACATCACGACCGCGATCACCACGCTGGCCTCGAAGGCCGACGTCGCCGCGGTGGCGGACTGCCGGCTCATCCCGCAGCTCCTGGAGCCGAAGTTCGCCGACTGGGAGGTCGTCTTCGGCACGACGCCGGAGGTCCTCGTCTACAACGCCTCCCTGCCCGCCTTCGCCGGGATCAACTCGACGAACTGGGCCTGGAAGCTGGTGAAGGACGTGGAGACCTCGGGCAACGCGAAGTTCGCCGTCTGGAACGCCTCGACCGACCCGAACGGCTACAACGAGATCTTCAGCCTGATGCTCCAGGGCCTCCTCTACAACGGGAGCGCGTCGTACTTCTACGACACGTTCTACGGCGGCCCCGCGAACGCCCCGGCGATCCCCAACGCCACGACCACCATCGGGGAGCACGAGTCCCAGGGCGCGACGCTGATCAAGACCGGGGTCGTCTCGGCGCTGATCACCTACCGGTCGTTCGCGATCGTGAACCACCTGAGCTACGTGAACTTCGATCCGATCGTCGGGCTCGTGGCGAACAACACGACGGCCTTCACGGACTACGGGAAGATCTCGACGACGATCGTGAGCTCGACGGGGAGCTTCGCGCCCGTCGTACCGGTCCCGATCCTCTTCGCGGTGACCGTCCCGACGAACGCGCCGAACCCCGGGCTCGGGGCGGCGTTCATCCACCTGCTCCTCTCGCCGCAGGGCGAGGCGATCCTCACCCAGGGAGGCGCCTTCACCCCAATCTTCCCCGGGTGGGTCGACAAGTCTAATGCCGTGCCGTCGGTCCTCGCCCCGGACGTGACCGCACCGCCGGCATGGGCGAGCTCGTTCATCACCTAGCGAGCCCACCGGGCGCGGAGGCCCCGGCGCCGCTCCGGCGGCGCTTCCGCTCCGGTCCGTACTGGCTCGCCCTCCAGCTCGTCCTCGCGGGCTCGCTGCTGCTCCTGTTCATCGTCCCGATCTACGCCCTGTTCTCGTACGGTCGGTTCTCCGAGATCCTCGCCGCCTCCCAGAGCGTGGCCGTCCGCGAGGCGGTCTGGCTCACGTTCTTCTCCTCGGGGCTCGCGGTGCTCGCCGCGCTGCTGCTCGGGATCCCGCTCGGCTACCTGCTCGCCCGCCGCGCCTTCCGGGGCCGGGCGATCGTCGAGTCGCTCGTCGGGCTGCCCGTCGTCGTGCCCCACCTCTTGGTGGGGCTCGGCCTCTTCCTCCTCCTGATCCCCGGGACCCCGCTGTACCGGTTCACGCAGTCGATCGGCTTCCCCGTCTACGACACGATCTGGGGCGTCGTCCTCGTCATGGTCTTCGTGAGCGCCCCGTACACCGTCCTCGCGAGCCAGCTCTCCTTCCGGGCGGTGGACGCCCGGGTGATCGAGGCGGCCCGGGCGCTCGGCGCCGGCCCCGCCACGGCCTTCCTCACGGTGACCCTGCCCCTCGCCTCCCGGGGGATCGTCGCCGGCCTCCTGCTCTCCTGGGCCCGGGCGGTCAGCGAGATCGGCGGCCTCCTCGTCCTGGCCTACACCGTCTATCCGGCGGGGCCGTACACCGGCCCCGTCACCTCGACGATCTCGGTCTTCGTCTACGACCTCTTCCAGAACGGCAACCTCGCGGACGCGGCCGCCGTCAGCTGCTTCTTCCTATTGATCGCCTTCGCGCTCTTCCTCCTCGTCCGGATCGGCGAGCGGATCGGCTGGCTGCCCTGGCAGCGGGGGGAGCTCGCGCCGTGAGGGCCGGCTGGGCCGTCGAGGGCCTCGAGACGGAGGTCGGGGGCTTCCGGCTGGGGCCGGTGGACCTGAAGGTCGACCCCGGCAGCGCGGTCGCCCTGCTCGGCCCCTCCGGGGCCGGGAAGACCACCCTGTTGCGGAGCCTCGCGGGGTTCCTGCCGCTGCGGCGGGGCCGGGTCCTCCGGGCCGGCGAGGACGTCTCGGACCGGCTCCCGGAGGAGCGGGAGCTCGGCTACGTCCCGCAGGGTCTCGGGCTCTTCCCGCACCGGACCGTGGAGGGGAACGTCCGGTACCCGCTCGAGCTCCGCGACTGGTCCGACCCGACCCCCAAGACGCGGACGCTGCTCGAGCGGTTCGGCCTCACGGACCTCGCCCGCCGCTACCCGGGAAAGCTGAGCGGAGGGGAGCAGCAGCGCGTCGCGATCGCCCGCGCGCTGGCCGCGGACCCGGGGCTCATCGTGTGGGACGAGCCGTGGCAGGGGCTCGACGTCCTGGCGCGCGACTCGCTCTGCGACGTGCTGCACGAGCTCCGGGAGGTCGACCGGGTCCCGATCGTGTTGGTCACGCACGACCCGACGCTCGCCTTCTCGGTCGCGGATTCCTTCGTCGTGCTCCGCGGGGGCCGGGCCGCGGCCCAGTGCGACGCCGCCACCTTCCTCACGCATCCGGGCGATCCGTTCGCGGCCCGGTTCGCCGGCTACGAGAACGTCTTCGCACCGGAGCGCCTCACCGGAGGACCTTCGGACGGGCTCCGGAGCTGGCTGAGGGAACGGGCCGGGGCCGCCGGGGTGGCGTTCGCGACCCCGGCGCTCCGGC
>JASHVI010000131.1 GCA_030039525.1 Thermoplasmata archaeon | reverse complement strand
GCGTAGGCGGCCCGCGCGAGCCAGGCCGTCGCGATCGGCCAGACCTGGCCCATGTGGTAGGCCAACGGATCGTACTCGGGGTCGCCCGACGAGAGGGTCCGCACTCCCCAGTCGGTGGCGAGGTCCGGGCGCGACGCGCGGGCGACGAGCCGGCGCTCCGCCTCCGGGTCGAGGATCCCGAGCCCGGCCCACTGGAGCGCGTTGGGCCGGAGCTTCGCGACCGGCGTCCCGTCCTCCCGGAGCGAGTCGAAGAGGTACCCCTCGGCGGACCAGGTGTACCTCCGGGAGAGGAGCCCGGTGAAGGCCGCGATCCGGTCGTCGAGCCCGCGCCAGCCGGCCGGGGCGCCGGGAAGGTCGGAGAGCTCGCGGAGCGCCCGCAGGACCTGGAGCCAGAGCGACTGCAGGTCGACAGCGTGGTCGCGGCGGTCGGCGGAGTCCCAGATCGTCGTGTCGGTGGCGTCGATCCCGACGTGGACCCGGCCCGCGGCGGAGGTCGCCGCGCGCATCTCCTCGATCTCGCCGCCGTTCCGGAAGAGGCCGCTCCCCGGGGAGAGCTTCCCCTCCCCCCACGCACGGACCCCCTCGAGGGCCTTCAGCCAGCCGGCGGTCCGACGCTCGTCCCCCGTGTGCCGGAGGAATCGGCGGGCCAGCTCGGGGTAGTAGAGCGACGTGTCGGAGGTGCCGTAGAGGAAGATCGGCCCCGGGGAGACCTGCATCGGGAGCTCGCCGACGCGCGCGGCGAGCAGCGGGTAGGTCCGGGGGGCCTGGAACCGGAAGACGGTCTCGAGCGACCGGGCGGCCCACTCGGCGTCGCCCATCCAGAGGACGGCCGGGAGCATCCTCGCGAGGTCCCGGCACCAGAGGGCGGCGTACCACGGATACCCCGCGAGCAGGCCGGTGAAGCCCGGTTCCGGCTGCGTGTAGAGGCTGCGGAGCGCCCGCCGCGCCCGCCGGAAGCCCTCCTCGAGCCCGGGGTCCCCGGAGGCCGAGAGGGCCGGGGCCCGGGACTCCCAGGCCTCCACCGTCCGGGCCGACTGGTCCGCCCAGACCCCCGAGTCGGTCGGGAGAAGGCTGACCGCGGCCGATCCCTTCCGACCTCCGGCGAGGAGGATTCGGAGCGTCCCCTCCCCCGCGGGCGGTACCGGCACCTCGTGCCCGATGGCGATCCGTCGGAGGGGTCCGCGGCGCCGGCCGCCGATCCACGGCTGGCCGTCCACCGAGAGGCTCGAGGCGAGGGGCTCCGAGCGGAGGGTGGTGACGAAGCCTCCGGCCTCGAGCGACAGGGCCGCGCCGCGGGACTCCAGGGTGAGCTCGATCGGTCGGATGCCCTCGACCAGGACGGGGGCGAGGAACGCTTCGAACTCGGTGCGGAGCGAGACCGTCCCGGCCGCCCCGTCGGTCCTCCGGAACCGCCGCTCGACGCTGACGCAGGGCAGCTCGGGGTGGGGGGTGACCTCCTCGACGATACGAAGACCGACGTCCGCCCGCTCGGTCCGGAAGGAGCCCGGGCGGGCCGTGGTCGCCACGACCGGCGGCCAGGGGGCCTCCGAGCCGTCCGGTCGGAGGAGCCGGGTGCTCCAGGGTCCGGTGAGACGGACGCCCTGGGCGTAGAGGCCGCCCCAGTCGGAGGGGTTCCCCCGCGCCTCCCGGACCCAGGAGATCTCCCCGGCGGCATTGCCGATCGCGAAGGCGCCGAGGCCGGCGGCCAACCGGGGGCGCTCCGCGGGGGTCGCGGTCACGGACCCTCGCGCTCCTCGATCCGGTCCACGAACTCGAGCCAGGTCATCGGAGGGACGGCGCGGCAGTGCCAGTCGACCCGGACGCGATGCGGCCCGGGGACCGGGCCCCCGGGGGGCGCCAGCTCGAACCGGCTCCCCTCCCCCGTCTCCAGCCGGACGGGGTCCGACTCCGAGATCGACGCGAGCACTCTCAGCTCCGGCCGGTGGTCCGTGGCGACCCAGGCGGCCGTGGCCGGTAGCTTCGTGCCGTCCCACGCGACCTCGACCGCCCGGAAGGCGCCGATCCGGATCGGCGGGTTCTCGAGCCGGAACCCGACCCGCGGACCGACGCGGCGCAGCGAACCGGTCCGGTAGATCCCGTTCTCGAGCTCGAGGGCCGTCCGGGCCAGCTCCTCGAGGGAACCGAGGCCGAACGACCAGCCGAGGGAGAGTCCCGTCCCGAGCAGCGAGAGATCGCCGCGGAGCACGCCGGCGCGCACCGCCGTACCGACCCCGCGCGCTCGCATAGCCTCCCGGAGCCCGACGGCCGGGACGGGCGCCCGTCCCCGGTGCGCGGCTCGGTGGCGAGCGACGGGAACGGTCCGGGGGCGACAGCCTTCTACCGTTCCACCGGTCCGGGGCTCCGGCGGGGTCCTTGGAGGTCACGGTCGTCGGCGGCGGGGGGCTCACCGGCCGGGCCTGCGTCCGCGAGCTCTCTCGCTCGGGGCGATGCTCGGCGATCCGCGTCGCGGACCGGGACGGCGCGCTCGCCGAGTCCGCGGCCGCGGCGACGGGCGACGCCCGGGTCCGGGCGCTGGTCACCGACCTCCGCGACGCCGCGTCGCTCCGGGGCGCGCTCCGGGGCAGCTCGGTCTGCGTGAACGCGGCGCCGTACGGCTTCCACCTCGCGGTGATGGAGGGCTGCCTCGCCGAGGGGGTCGGCTACCTCGACTTCGGCGGGCTCTTCCACATGACCCGTCGGCAGCTCGGCTGGGACGAGCGGTTCCGTTCGGCGGGGCTGCTCGCGGTCCCGGGACTCGGCCAGGTGCCGGGGATCTCGAACGTCCTGATCGCGGACGCCTGCCGGGACCTCGACCGGGTCGAGCGGATCGTCCTTCGGGACGGCTGGCGGGACCTCACGACCGGCCTTCGCACCCCGTACTTCGGCTGGTCGCCGGCGACGTTCCTCGACGAGATGGAGCAGCCGGCCCAGGTCTGGGAGGGGGGCGCCTACCGGGAGCACCCGGCGATGTCGGGGGGCGAGGAGTACGAGTTCGCCGAACCGGTCGGCCGGACCCGCGTCTTCCGCACCCTCCACTCCGAGCCGGCGACCCTACCGACGAGCCTGGCGGAGCGGGG
>JASHVI010000130.1 GCA_030039525.1 Thermoplasmata archaeon | reverse complement strand
CGGTCGAGAGCTCGGTCGCGAAGTCGTCGGCCGTGTCCTGGATCCCGGCCGAGGTCGACGGGGAGTTCTCGTAGAGGCTCGCGGCGAAGTAGAAGTTGACGAGCGTCGCCCCGGGCGCGAAGCTCCCGGCCATCTCGAGGTCGATCGAGTTCTCCTCGACGTTGCCGGTCGTGTCGTTCTCGACGCCCCCGGGCCCGGGCAGGGGGGGCGCGACGCCCCCGATGTCGAGCGGGACCGCCGAGACGTTCGGCCGGGCCCAGTTCGACGGGAAGGTGTCGTTGAAGTAGTCCGCCACGGCGACCGGGTCGAACGGCGGAAGGTTCTGGCCGTTCGAGGCGTTGAACCCGCTCATGAGGAGGGTCGCGACGGCGGAGTCGTTCGCGTACGTCGCGTTCGCGACGGCGCTCGAGCCCGGGAAGAGCGACGGCTCCTGGTACGCCTCCACGTAGTCGCTGCCGGTGAACCACCAGGCGCCGGTGCTGAGGTTCTGGACGATCTCCCCCGGTCGGGCGTCGGCCGGCGCGGCCCCGCGCTCGACCGTCCGGAGCATCGGCCGGAGGCTCCCGCGGCCCAGGTCGGTGAGGCCGCCGATCCCGACGACCTCCGGCGCGATCGAGGCCGGGAGCGTCGGCGTGCCGAGCGCCTCGGCACCGACCGGGTCGGTCCCGCCCCCGAGAAGCACGTAGTGGACGCCGAGCGCGGCCTCGGCGCCCGCGACCGTGATCCGCTCCCGGAGACCGAGCCCGTCGGGGGTCACCGCGACGGCGGTCCCTCCGTATCCGGCGAAGTACTCCTCGACCGATCGCGTCTCCGAGGGCGCCGGTCGGAACCGCGCTTCGTACTGCGCCTCCGTGAGGAAGTGGTGGTAGAGCGGGCTCGCCGGGTCGACGAGCGCCGTGTCGAGGCGGACCAACGAGGAGTCGTTCGACGGGAGAAGGGTCACCTCGAGGTCGACGGGGGTCGACGCGGCGGCCGGCTCCCGGGCCGCACCCGCGGCGAGGCCGAGCGCGTCGCTCGCGATGGAGACCCGGAGCGAGGATCCCGCCGAATCTCCCGTCCCGGAGGCGGCCGGGTGGGCGAGGAGCGGCGTGACGCTGAAGCCCGCGCAGGCCAGCACGGCCGCGACCAGCAGGAGGGGGCCGCGCCGGGACCGTGCGACCATCGGCGCTCCGAGGCCGTGCCCCAGATAAGTTCCGACCCGGCGGAGCCCCTCGGCGGGGCGCGCCACTTTATTCCGGGCGGCCTGCCCCGTTCCCGTGGCGCCCGACGAGCCGCGCTCCGACTGCATCTTCTGCGGCATCGTCGAGCACCGCCTGCCCGCCCACGTCGTCTACGAGGACGAGCGGTGCCTCGCGTTCCTCGACCTGTTCCCGCTGACCCGGGGACATCTCCTCGTCATCCCGAAGCACCATGTGGACCGGTTGAAGGAGCTCGAGCCCGGACTCTACGGACCGTTCCTCGCCGCCGTCTCCGAGCTCTGCCGCCGCGTCGAGCGGCTGGCCCCCGACTACAACGTCGCCATGAACCAGGGGGCGCGGGCCGGGCAGATCGTGTTCCACCTGCACGTCCACCTGATCCCCCGGTACGACCACGGCAATCCGTTCGCCGTCGCGCACCGGGCGCGGCTCGACGACGGGGACGCCCGCGAGCTCGTGAAGATCCTCTCGCCGCCGGCCGGACGGTGACGCCGTCCCCGCGGCCCCCGGCGGTCGCCGGGGCCTTCTACCCCGAGGACGCCGCGTCGCTGCGCCGCTCGGTCGAGCGGGCGTTCCGGGATCCCCGGGGACCGGGGTCGGCGCCGCGTCGGTCGGCTTCGCCCGGCTCCTCGCTCCGCGCCGTCGTCGTGCCGCACGCCGGCTACCCGTACTCGGGGCCGATCGCCGCCCGCGCCTACCAGGCGGTCGGCGCCGACGCGCCGCCCGAGAGCGTCCTCCTCCTCGGCGTCGACCACCACGGCGCGGGCCGCCCCTTCGCGGTCTCCGGTGTCCCCTGGGAGACGCCGGGCGCGCTCAGCGTCGTCGACCCGGTCCTCGTGGAGCGCCTCGCCCGGGAGCCGATCGAGATCGACGAGCGCGCCCACCGCTCCGAGCACTCCCTCGAGGTGCAGCTCCCGTTCCTCCAGGCGGTCCTTCCCGGCGTCCCGACGACCATGCTCTCGGTGCGCTTCGCCCCCCTCGAGAGCCTCCGCGCCGTCGCGCGCCGGGTCGCGGAGGCGGTCCGGGGCCGGCGGATCCTCCTGATCGCCTCGACCGACTTCTCCCACTACGTCCCCGCCGAGACGGCCCGGCGACTCGACGCGCTCGCGATCGACCGGATCCTCGCCCTCGATGGGGAGGGGCTCTACCGGACGGTCGAGCGCCACGACATCTCGATGTGCGGGATCGCGCCGACCACGGTGCTGCTCGAGGCGCTCGAGGGCGAGCGGCTCACGGCGACGCTGCTCGGCTGGGGCCACTCCGGCGAGGCGACGCCCATGTCGGAGGTCGTCGGATACGCCGCGGTCCGGATCGATCGGGCCGGACCGGACGGCGCCGGCCCCTAGCCGACGCGGTCGAGCACGTACGGCAGCAGTCCCCCCGCCCGGTAGTACTCCATCTCGACCGGGGAGTCGATCCGCAGCCGGACCGGCGTGGCCCGCGCGGATCCGTTGGCGGCGTGCGCGACGAGCGTGAGGTCGGCCCTCGGCGCGAAGGCGCTGCCGGCGGGGATCCGCACCTCGAAGCTCTCCGCCCCGGTGATCCCGAGCTCCTTCCACCCCTCCCCTTCGGGGAACTGGAGCGGGAGGACGCCCATGCCCACCAGGTTGGAGCGGTGGATCCGCTCGAAGCTCTTGGCCACGATCGCTCGGACCCCGAGGAGCCTCGGGCCCTTGGCCGCCCAGTCGCGGGAGCTCCCCTGCCCGTACGAGGCCCCGGCGAGGACGACGAGCGGGGTGCCGTCGGCCCGGTACTGCTCCGCGGCGTCGTAGATCGACATCGGCGCGCCGTCGGGCTGGTGGAGGGTGACGCCCCCCTCCGTGCCGGGGGCGAGGCGGTTGCGGAGCCGCACGTTCGCGAACGTCCCCCGGACCAGGACCTCGTGGTTCCCGCGCCGGGCCCCGTACGTGTTGAGGTCGGCCGGGGCAACGCCGAGGCCTGCGAGGTACTTCCCCGCAGGGCTCTCCGGTGGGATCTCCCCGGCGGGGGAGATGTGGTCCGTGGAGACCCGGTCGTCGAGCAGGGCGAGCGCCCGGGCCCCCTCGAGGAGGACCGGACCCTTCGGGGTGAGCGTCGGCGGGAGCTCGAGGTACGGCGGTAGGCGGAGGTAGGTCGAGGCCGGGTCCCACGGGTACGCGGCCGTCGCCGGCGCCGGCAGCTTCGCCCAGTGGGCGTCGCCCTCGGTGATGTCGCGGTACTTCTCCCGGAACATCCCGGAGTCGAGGCAGGCGTCGACGGTCTTGCGGACCGACTCCGCGGAGGGCCAGAGCTCCGAGAGCATCACCGGCCGGCCCTCGGGCGTCGACCCCACCGGCTCCTTCGTGAGGTCGATGTCGATCCGGCCGGCGAGCGCGTAGGCGACGACGAGCATCGGCGACGCCAGGTAGTTCGCCCGGACCTGGTTGTGGATCCGGGCCTCGAAGTTCCGGTTGCCGCTCAGCACGGCGGCGACGTAGAGGTCCCCCGCCTCCACCGCGTCGGCGACGACGGGCGGGAGAGGCCCGGAGTTCCCGATGCAGGTCGTGCAGCCGTACCCGACGAGGGAGAACCCGAGGGCCGAGAGCGGCTCCATGAGGCCGGCCTTCGCGAGGTACGTGGTCACCACCTTCGAGCCCGGCGCGAGGGAGGTCTTCACGTGGGACGGGACCTTGAGCCCGAGCGCGCGCGCCTTCTGCGCGATCAGGCCGGCCCCGACCATCACGCTCGGGTTCGAGGTGTTCGTGCAGCTGGTGATCGCCGCGATCACGACCGACCCGTCGCGCACGGGGCCCCCCGGCGCTCCCTTCGAGGGGTGGTCCTTCCGGTACGCCGAGACCGCCTTGGCGAAGGAGGCCGGCGCCTCCGCGACCGGGACCGTCTCCTCCGGGTTCTTCGGACCGCTGAGCGTCGGGACGATCCGGGCAAGGTCGATCTCGACCGGGTCCCGGAACTCGGGCTCCGGACCCGCGGGGTCGGCCCACCATCCCTGGCGACGGGCGTACGCCTCGACGCGCGCCACGGCCGCCGGGTCCCGGCCGGTCCCCTTCAGGTAGGCGATCGTCGCCTCGTCCACCGGGAACAGCGCCGCGGTGGCCCCGTACTCCGGGCACATGTTCGAGACCGTCGCCCGGTCCGGGACGGAGAGGGCGGCGAGGCCGGGGCCGTAGAACTCGACGAACTTGTCGACGACGCCCCGCCCGCGCAGCGTGTGGGTCACGGTCAGGACCAGGTCGGTCGCCGTCGCCCCCGCCGGTAGCTTGCCCGAGAGCCGCACGCCGACCACCTCGGGGGGCGTGAGGAAGTACGGCTCGCCGAGAAGGACCGCCTCGGCCTCGATCCCGCCGACGCCGAACCCGAAGACGCCGAGGCCGTTGACCATCGTGGTGTGGGAGTCGGTCCCGACGACCGTGTCGGGGAACGCCGCCGCGCCGCCGTCCTCGCCCCGCCGCTCGACGACGGAGGCGAGGAACTCGAGGTTGACCTGGTGGCAGATGCCGTTCCCCGGCGGGATCACCCGGACCCCCCGGAACCCCTTCGGGGCCCACCGCAGGAGGTCGTAGCGCTCGCCGTTCCGCTCGAACTCCTTGTCGAGGTTGACGAGGAGCGAGTTCGGCGCCCCGTAGCTGTCGACCTGCACGGAGTGGTCGATCACGAGGTCGGCCGGGATCACCGGCTGGATCCGCGACGGCTCCTTGCCGCGGCCGGCGGCCGCGCTCCGGAGCGCCGAGAGGTCGACGAAGACCGGCACGCCGGTGAAGTCCTGAAGGAGCACCCGCGACGGGTAGAACGGGATCTCGGAGGGGATCCCCGGCCCTCCCTCCGCGAGCGCCCGGATCGCCGCCGGATCGATCCCCGATCGGTCGGCGTTCCGCAGAAGGTTCTCCACGAGGATCCGCACCGTCCGGGGGCGACGGGCGAGCTTCGCGGCGTCGACCCCGGGGATCGCGTCCAGCGGATAGATCAGGGAGCGCTCGGCACCGACGACGAGAGCCTCCGGGGCGGGGTTCGTGCTCATGTCGCTTCGAGCGAGCGGGCGCTTATTGGCCTATCCGCGGACCCCGCGTTATATAGCCCACCCGGCTCGGCGGCCGCGTCCCTCGATGATCCTCAGCGACCGGAAGATCCGGGAGGAGATCGCTCGGGGCCGCATCCTCATCCGGCCCTACCGTCCGGAGTGCCTCGGCTCGAATTCCTACGACGTCCACCTCGGGCGGTACCTGGCCATCTACCGCGACGGGGCGCTGGACGCCCGCCGGTCCAACGCGGTCGAGGAGTTCACGATCCCGGACCGGGGCTTCGTGCTGGTCCCCGGGCAGCTCTACCTCGGCGCGACCGAGGAGTACACTGAGACCCACGGCTTCGTCCCGTTCCTCGAGGGGAAGTCGAGCGTCGGCCGCCTCGGGATCGACATCCACTCGACGGCGGGCAAGGGGGACGTCGGCTTCTGCAACTACTGGACGCTCGAGATGTCGGTGAAGCTCCCCGTGCGGATCTACCGGGGGATGCCGATCGGCCAGCTGATCTACTTCGAGGTCTCCGGGGAGGTCGACCAGCCGTACGACGTGAAGCGGTCGGCGAAGTACCGGCGCGTGAGCCCGCACCCGGCGGCCTCGCGGATGCACCTCAACTTCAAGCCCCGCCGGGCCCGCGGCGGCCGCTGAGGTAGAAGGCGGGGCGCCCGGGCCGGGCCCGCTCCCGCCGGTTCTTCGGGTCGTGGGAGGCCCCCTCCGACTCCCGGATCACCTCCACCCGAGCGAAGCCGAAGCGTCGAGCCAGGTACCCCTGCGCCTCGCGGAGGCGCTCGACCTCGTCGACCTCCGGCGGCTCCTCCCGCTCCTGGCGGAGCTGCGGGTAGACCTTCCCGACGTACGCGGCGATCTCGGCCACGTGCACGGCGAGCTCGGCGTGGTTCCGGGCCCGGTCGACGAGCTCGCGGATCGGGGGCGGCCCGGCGCGCGAGCGATCCGCGGCCTCGCGCATCCAGCGCTCCAGCGTCCGCTTCCAGGGCTCCGCGACGAAGAAGGCGACCCCGTCGGCCCCGGCGGCCGAGGGGGTGCCGACCCGCAGCACGTCCCGGAGGTCCTCCTCGATGCGGGCCAGGTAGGCCTCGGCCGCCTCGGCGCCCGGGTCGTCGGAGAACTCCCCGGGCGTGGGGAACGACGCCGAGGCGACGAGCCCCCCGAAGCGGCCGGAGCCCAGCTCCTCGGCCACGTGCGGCGTCACGGGGCTCAGCAGGCGGGTCCAGGCCCCGGTAAACGCCTGAAGGGCCGGTCCGGGGGCCCCGCCGCGCTCGAGGTACCGCCGGAGCGTCGCCGGAACGCCGTGGTAGACCGCCTCGGCGAAGGCGCGCAGTTCCCAGGCGTCGAGCGCCTCGACCGCCTCCTTCACGAGGTGGTGCCCTCGGCTCGTGAGCCAGCGGTCGAGCTCCGGCGGCCCTCCGCCGCCCGGCGCGAGCCCCGTCTCGACCAGGCGCCGGACCTCCTCGAGCCGGTCCGCCATCCCATCGACCCGCTCCGAGTCCCACTCGACGTCCTGCCCGGGCGTGGCGGCCAGCAACTGGAACATCCGCAGGGCGTCGGCGCCCCACCGCTCGAGCGCCTCCTCGGTCGGCGGGATCTGACCGCCCTTGATGCCGACGCGCTTCTTCGAGATCTTCCCGCCGCCCCGCTCGGTGAGCCACCAGTGGACCAGGATCCCCCGGGGTCGGAGCGGCTCCGGCAGGAGGCGCGCGTGGGTGTACAGGAAGACCGGGAAGTGGACGCGCTTGTGCTCCTTGCCCCCGATGTTGACGTCGAGCGGGTACCAGTAGCGGAACTCCTCGGCGATCTCGCGCTGCAGGTCCTCCCCGATCGTGGGCTCCCCGGGGCCCTCGCCGAGGAGGACGCGGTCGAAGAAGGCGTCCGTGAGGCCGGCGAGGGGGACCCGGCCGTCGGCGACGAACCGCCGGACGACGAAGTAGGCCGGGTAGAACGTCGAGTCGGCGATCGGCTCGATCACCCAGCTCGGATCGTCGGGGAGCGGGGTCCCGAGCCAGCGCCCCTTGCGGGCGCAGGGCCGGTCCTCGAACCAGTCGAAGATCCCCTCGAGCTCCGCTCCGTACGCCGCCGGCGAGACCCGGAGCTGCCGCGCGGCGGCCCGCGTCCGGTCCTTCCACTCGGGGTCGCCGTACCGCAGGAACCACTGGTCGGGGACCCGACGGATCTCGACGGCGTGGCCGTTCCGGCAGATGACGGGGATCGAGAACTCGCGCAGCGTCCCGGGCTCCCCGTGCGGCCAGAGCTCCCGAGCGACCCGGTCGCGCGCCTGCGGGACGAAGAGCCCCCCGAGGAGGTCCGAGCGCATCCGTCCCCGGAGGAACTCCAG
>JASHVI010000129.1 GCA_030039525.1 Thermoplasmata archaeon | reverse complement strand
GTCGAGGTTGAACTGGCGGAACTCCCGGGTCCGGCCGGACTGGGGCTCCTCGTAGCGCCAGAGCGTCGAGTTCGTGAACCACTTCACGGGCAGCGGCTCCGCCTTCGCGCGCTCGGCGAAGATCCGGGCCAGCGACGGGGTCGTCTCGGGGAGGAGGGCGACGGGCCGACCGGCCTTGTCCGGGAAGTTCCAGAGCTGCTTCGAGATCTCGTCCCCGCTCTTCACCTGGAAGAGCTCGAGGCTCTCGATCGAGGGGGTCTCGAGCTCCTGGAAGCCCGCCCGCCGGGCCACCGCCGACATCCTCGCCCGCAGATCCGAGCGGGCCCCCGCCTCCGGGGGCGGATAGTCGCGGAAGCCTCGGAGGGGCTGGAACGACATCGTCGGCCCGACCCCGGGTCGACTACTTAGAGGTCGACGGCACCCCGGCCGGGGCCGGCGCGGGGGCCTCGTCGCGGGCCGCCCCCTCCGGGGCGGGCCCCTCGACGAAGTCCCGGAGCCACCGGTAGGAGAGGACCGCCGCGCCGAAGTTCCGGCGCGAGAGCTCCTGCGCGAGCACGCGGAGCTGGCCGATCGCCGGGGCGACGTCGGCCCCGGAGGCGCGCCGGGCGAGGAGCGCCTCCTTGACCCGACGCATCTCGCGCCCGAAGAGCGGGTTGAGGATCGCCCAGAGGGCGAGCGCGGCGTGCGCGAGCACGGGCTCCGCCTCCGCCCGCTTTCCGGCACGGGCCAGGCGACGTCCCTCGTCGAGGGGGCCGAGCGCCGGTCCGGGGTCGCCGCCCAGCTCCCGGACCGTCGCGGCGAGCAGGTCGCACTCGGTGACGAGGATCTGGACGGTCTCCCACTCCTCCTCGAGAGCGCTCAGCGACTGCCGCGCGGCGCGGAGCTGCCGGTCGACGCCCTCGAGGTCCCCCCGAGCGAGCGACGCCCGGGCCTCCTCGAGCTCTCCGTCGACCGCCGGGACGGCCACGACGGCGCTGAGCCCGCCCCGGAGCCCCACGACCTCCTCGTACGCCTCCGAGAGCACCGCGGCGAGCCGCACGAAGAGCTCCCGGAGGAGCGCCTCGAGCGCCCGCGCATCGTCGACGCCGACGGCCTCCTTCACGCGCTCGTCGAGCGGGGTGAGGTCGAGGCCGAGGCGGCGCGCGAGATGAAGGTAGGCGTCGAGCTGCCGACGCAGGCCGGCGACGCCGCCCCCGGGAAGGGCCGGGAGCGCCGGCAGGCTCTCCAAGCTCCGGGGCCCCGGTCCCTCCGGGTAGGCGCTCGACGGGGGGCTGGGCGCGGGGAACCGCGCGGGGTAGGCGATGCGCCCCGGGCTCGTCGAGCCCTTCGGCGCGTCGGGCCCCCCCTCGGGATCGACGGCCTTCAGGAGCTCCCGGACCTCGGCCCCGTACGTGGGGTCGCTCTCCGGGACGCCGACCGCCTCGCGGACGGCCTCGAAGAGGTGGACCGCCAGGTGGCACCGAGGGCACTCGGAGGCCCCGGGGGCCACTTCCGAGCCGCAGGCCGGGCACCCGGGCACGGAGACGCTGAGACCCCCTTAGGTGCGGGTCGCGCGCGCCGCCGATCCCCCGAAGCTCGGCGAGCGGACGCTCGGCCGGTAGCTGTAGTCCTGCGCCATCGCGCGGAGCTTGCGGATCCGCTCCGCCGTCGGCGGGTGGGTCGAGAATAGCCTTGAGAGGCCCCCGCCCCGGAACGGGTTCACGATGTAGAGGCTCGACGAGGCCGGGGAGCCGAAGGGCATCGGCCGGGCCTTATTGCTCGCCTCGAGCTTCTCGAGCGCGTCGGCGAGGGAGTTCGGGTCGCCGATGGTGCGGGCGCCGACCTCGTCGGCGCGGCTCTCCCGCGAGCGGGAGATGGCGAGCTGGATCAGCATCGCGGCGATGGGGGCCGTGATCGCCGCGATCAGGATGGCGATCGGGTTGGCGCCTCGGGAGTTCCCGGTGCCCCCGAAGATCGCCGAGAAGAGGACCATCTGGGCGGCGAAGGAGATCGCCCCCGCGAGGGTCGCGGCGAAGGTCATGAGGAGGATGTCGCGGTCCTTGATGTGCGCCAGCTCGTGGGCGAGGACGCCGCGAAGCTGGCGGTCGTCGAGCTGGCGGAGGATCCCCTCCGTGGCCGCCACGACGGCGTGCTCGGCGTTGCGGCCCGTCGCGAAGGCGTTCGGGGTCTGCGTCGGGATGATCGCGAGGCGGGGCTTCACCAGGCCGAACCGGGGCGCGAGCTCGTCGACGATCTTGGCCAGCCGCGGGGCCTCGGCGGGGGTGACGATCTTCGCCCGGCTCGTCCAGAGGACGAAGCGGTCGCAGAAGAAGTAGGAGGCCACGTTGAGCACGAGCGAAAAGCCGAGCGCTACGACGAGCCCGCCGAGGAACGATCCGAAGAGGTAGTCCCCGAGCAGCCCTCCGACCACGACGAAGAGGGCGATGATAGCCGCGAAGAGGGCGAGGGTGCGCGCGCTGGTCCCGGCCATGGCCCCCTCCCGCCGAACGAACCGGACGCCGCTATAAATGGACGGCCCTCAGCGCCTAGTCGGATTCGCCGCTCATCTTTCACCTTCCGTCGACCTACTCACCTTCAAGCCTCCTTCCCGATGAATTCGTGCATGTGCC
>JASHVI010000128.1 GCA_030039525.1 Thermoplasmata archaeon | reverse complement strand
GGAGCTCGGGCCCCCGCGGGCCCGCTCCCGGCCGCGACGGCCGGCCGGGGAGCGGCGGCCGTCGGATCCCCCGCTCCCGGCCGGGGGACTCCCGGTACCTCCCCGGTCGCGGCTCCGCCGCCCGGGGGGACCCCCGCGCCGCCCATCTGGATCAACGCGACGCCGACGCTCACGCCGAGCCCCTCGGCGCGGTACGGCGTCTCGATGGCCTACGACGCCGAGGACGGCTACTCGGTCCTCTTCGGCGGGTCGACCGGCCGGAGCGGCCCGTTCCCGAACGATACCTGGGAGTGGCAGGACGACACCTGGACGAACATCAGCACGAGCTCTTCCGGGGCGATCGTCGACGCCCCCTCCGGTCGCCTGTTCCCGGCGATGGCGTACGACGACGCCCTCGGCAAGGTCGTGCTCTTCGGGGGCTACGGCTACGGCGCGCACGGCACGACGCCGCACTACCTCAACGACACCTGGACCTTCTCCGGGGGTACCTGGACGAACATCACCGCCACCGCGGGGCACCACCTCCCGCTCTGCTGGGACCCGACGATCGCCTACGACCCGGCGACCCAGAGCCTCGTGATGGTCGGCGGGGGCGTCGGCGGCCTGCCGAGCGGCTCCGCGTCGACGCCGATTGAGATGGTCTGGGTCTTCCACGCCGGCACGTGGACCAACGAGACCGCCCACTTCGGGAGCGATCAGCCCTCCGCCCGGGACGAGGCTTCGATGGCCTGGGACTCGGCGGAGCAGGAGCTCGTCCTCTACGGGGGCCAGGGGAGCCAGAACCAGCTCCTCAACGACACCTGGATCCTCCGGAACGGCACCTGGACGAACATCACCTCCTGGTCCGCGTTCGTCCCCGACGGCAGCCCGTGGGGCGCCGAGCAGGGGATCCGCGGCGCCTCCCTGCTGCCGGACGGGCCGGAGGGGACCCTCATGATGTACGGCGGCTCCGACCTCGCCGGATCGATCTTCGTCGAGGGGAGCAACCAGACCTTCCTCTTCGTCCACCAGAACTGGACCAACGTCACGGACTGGGTCGGGGTTTCCCCGTACGGGCCGTTCACCTACCCCGACAACCCGAACGGCCCGTGGGCCGCGGCCTCCGACTACGACAACGCGAGCGGCCTCGACGTGATCTTCGGCGGGTGGATGGTCTACACCGCCCACTCCTCCGGCCGCAACGACTACACCTGGACCTACGGCTGGGCAAACGTCTCGAGCGTGCTCGACGCGAACCGGACCGAGGTGCCGTTCGGGGAGGGCCTGACGTTCCACACGACGACCCACGGCGGCACCTGGAGCTACAACTACACCTACGTCGGGCTCCCGCCGGGCTGCTCCTCCGTCGACCTTCCGGAGTGGAACTGCACGCCCACCTCGCCGGGCGCCTACAACGTGACGGTGTACGCGAACGACAGCCTCGACTCCCCCTCGTCGTCGACGCTCCCGATCTACGTCTACCGTCCGCTCGGGGCCTCGCTCTCGATCGCCCCGTCGGACGTCGACCTCGGCGCCAAGGTCTACGTCAACACCACGACCTCCGGAGGCGCCTCCGGCCCGAGGAGCTTCCTCTTCACCGGCCTCCCCTTCGGCTGCCCGTCGACGAACGCGAGCGCCTTCGCCTGCGTCCCCGAGGTCGCCGGGAACTTCTCCGTCAACGTCTCGGTGGTCGATTCGGTGCTGGACGAGTACCGCGCCGGACCGGCCCGTCTCACCGTGCATCCCCGGCTCGCCCTCTCCCTCGAGCCCTCGGCCTCCGTCTCCGAGGGGGGCCTCCCGATCTGGCTCAACGCCTCGGCCTCCGGCGGGGACGGCTCCTACGCGTACGCCTGGAGCGGGCTCCCCGCGGGCTGCGCCCCGGCCGACGTCGCGCAGATCGAGTGCACCCTGGAGGCGGCGGACCAGGGGGCGTTCCGCGTCGGCGTCGCGCTGACCGACGGGACGGGCACCCGCCAGAACGCCTCCGCCTCGCTGACGATCTATCCCGAGCTCACCGCCCGGATCGTGGCGAGCGCCGGCTCGGTGCCCGCCCTCACCCCCGTGACCTTCACCGCGAACGTCAGCGGAGGGGACCCCCCGGCGATCGACTCCTGGGTCCTCAGCGGCCCCTCGATCCCCTCCCTCTCGGAGCCCGACCAGGCCTCGTTCACGACCTCCGTCGGCACCCCCGGGAACTACTCGGTCACGCTCTGGGTCAACGACTCCCTCGGGGTCTCGGTCGTCGACGCCGCGACGCTGACCGTCGTCCCGACCGGCCACGCCCTCACCGCGATAGTCGAGGTGACGCCGGCCGACGGCCGGGTCGACCTCGGACGGAACGTCACCTTCCACGCGCTCGCCTCCGGCGGCTACGCCGGGTCCAGCGGATACGTCTACGACTGGAGCCCGGTGTCGCACTGCACGCCGGAGGGGGCCGACCTGGAGTGCGCGCCGACGGCGCTCGGCGCGATCGAGGCGAGCGTGGCGGTGCACGACGCGATCGGCGGGATCACCTCCGCGACCGGCCTCGCCCTGATCGTCGCGCCGGTCTCCCTCGACCTCTTCGCGAACCTGACCGCCGCGTGCGGGCCGGCGACGGCCGAGCTCACGGCGGTCCCCGCGGACGGCGAGGCCCCCTTCGGCATCCTCTGGACGCTGCCGGGCGGGACGACCGTCTCCGGCCCGGTCGCCGAGCTGCCGCTCTCCTCCGCCGGGACCTATCGGGTCTCCGCGACGGTCACGGACGGATCGGGCGGGACCAACGCCTCCTCGCTGAACGTCTCGCTCAGCGCCTGCGCCCCGGCCGGGCCGTTCGGCGGGGGCCGGTCCGGCGCCCTCGCCATCGGGGCCGGGGTCGTGGCGATCGCGGCCGCCGCGCTCCTCGCCGTCGGCTACCGGCGGCGGGGCCGGGCCCCGCCGGAGAACCAGGGCCCCGCCGAGGACCGGCGGGAGTTCTTCGACCCCGCCGCCGACGATCCGGAGCCGTCGCCGTAGCGTCCTACGCCCCGCGCGCGGGGCCCGTCGGCGCCACCGCCGGCCGGGGGGCCGCGGTCCCAGCGACGCCCGCTAGGTCGACCCCGCGTACTGCACGCCGTTGCCCGTGAGCTCGAAGAACGGCGTGTCGCCGCCGCCCCCGATCGTCACGTTCGTGTTGAAGCTCGCCGGGTTCACCCAGGCCGCCGCGTCGATCAGCTGGTTCGACTGGCCGGTGTAGACGTACAGGTAGAGGTGGAAGGCGATCTCCTCCGCGAGGTCGTACAGGAGGACCCGCTGCGTCAGGTTCGTGTCGAAGGCCGCCTCCCCGAGGACCTGCTCCATGTCCTCGTAGGCGAAGCCCTGGCAGCTGTTGTTGACCGGGTTCGCCGCGTAGTACTGCTCGGAGGCGTTGTCGAGCGCCCAGTTGGCGAGGTCCTTCGTGCTGCCGAAGCCCTGGCATCCCGCGGTCGGGCTGCCGAAGGTCGGGGTCAGGAGCTGCTGCTCGACCGAGTCGCTGTTGGTGTACGTCGCGTTGTTGTTGTACAGCGGGTTCACGTAGTCGGTCGGGTCCGGATAGTCCGGGGCCCAGCCGAGGCTGTAGAACGGCATCGGGTTCTGTCCGGGACCCGAGTAGAGCGAGTTCGCGACGATCGTCTGGAAGTTCACGTCGATCGGGTCGGCCTTGATCCCGCCGTTGGAGAACTGCGCGAGCTCGGTCGCGTACAGCGCGTTCACCGCGTCACCGGCCGGGTCCCCGGTCTGCCCGAAGAGGGGGAACTCGCAGGGGTTCGCGGAGGTGCAGGCGAGGGACTCCGGGTCGTAGTACGGGCTCGACGGGTCCTGCATCTGCGTCCACCAGTACGTGGGGCAGGCCGGATCGGTGGCGCTCGAGCAGGGGTTCTGGCTGGGCCACGCGATGTTCGTCGGGTAGTAGTTCGCCATGAACTGCGGGATCGCGCCCCCGGAGAGGAATCCTAACTCGATCCCGTGGACGGTGTTGTACGTGGTCTGCACCGTCTGGTACGGGTAGACGTAGGAGAAGAAGGCCCGCATCCCGACGTAGCTGAAGAAATCCTGCGGGATCGTCACGGGGCCCGAGGCGAAGCGCTGGGCCCCCTGGAGGTTGTAGTCGAGGTTGAAGGGCCTGAAGCCGATCGAGAGCGTCGGACCGGTCTCGGCCCGGACCTTCCCCTCCGAGATCAGCTGGAGGAGGAGGGAGATGTCGGTGGAGGGGATCGTCGCGAAGTCGGCGACGCCCGCCTGGTACTCGAGCTCCCCCGGGGTCGCCTGCGTCTCCCAGGTGACCTCGACGGTGCTGGCGTAGGAGCCCTTCGCGGGCTGGCAGCCGGTCCAGGTGCAGTACGGGTTCTGGCCGTAGGCGGGGTTCGCCTTCAGCGTGTAGGCCGCCGCGATCTGGTAGTCCTGCATGTAGTAGGGGCCGGAGCCGACCATGTTGAACTGGACGTGGCCCAGGTAGGTCCCGAAGTACCCGGAGCCGGCCTCCTCCCAGTGGTCCCAGCCGAGGATCGGCGTGTCGGCCGGCGTGAGCCCGTAGCCGTCGGTCCCCGGCATCGGGCACGGGTGGTCGCCGGAGCCGGTGACGTTGCCCTGCGTCCAGTACGGGATCCCCGCCCCCTGGGCGGGGGCGCTGAACCAGCCGCACGGGACGATCGAGCCGCCGAGCCCGTCGGTGATCAGCTCGAGGAAGTACGGCCAGGGCTTGTTGTCGCCGAAGACGTTGAATGTGACGCAGCCGTGGTCGGTCGTCATCGCGGAGGCGGGGCAGTCGGTCCCGTTCACCGTGATCGCGTTGTAGACGTTCTGCGGGGTGTTGTTGTAGGAGCCGTGGATCCCGGACCAGGTCCCGTTCCCGTGGTCGAGGAGCGACTGGGCGAGGATCCAGCCGTTGTTGCACGTGACGCAGGGGAGCGTCGAGAAGGCGAGCGTCCGCGCGATGCTGAACAGGACGTCGGTCGGGTAGACGCCCCAGGAGTTCCCCGTCGCCGGGTCGTAGAAGGAGGCGTTGCCCTGGATCACGAACGTGTAGTTGTTGCCATTGATCAGCGTGTCCCCGCCGTACATCTTCGCGCACTGGGGGCTGCCGGGGACGCACGTCGCGAGGACCGGGACGTAGTTCTCCCAGCCGGGACCCGTGTCGGTCCCGTTGTAGCTGATGAGGGTCTGGTAGACGTTGAGGATCGGCTCGTAGCCGGCGGTCTCGTAGTCGATCGCCGGGTCCTCGGATAGGGCGCCGCCGGGGACGAGCTCGTAGGAGATGATCGTGCCGGGGTGCGGGGAGGTGTGGACCGCGGAGTGCCCGAGGCTCGCGTGGACCCCCGGCGCCTCCACGAAGACGGTCCAGGTGTAGTTCGAGTAGCTGACGACGGTCCCGTCGCTCGCCGAGCCGACGAACGTCACCTGGTAGATCCCGGCGCTACTGTAGGTGACATCGGCCTGGGCGCTCGTGTTGGTGTCCGTGACGCTCGAGAGGACGCCGCCGTTCGAGGCGACGATCTTCGGGGCGACCGGATTGAACTGCGGGTCGGTCGGGGCGGAGGAGTAGGAGCCGGAGACCTCGACGAACTGGTTGATCGCCACCACCGCCGTCGCCGCGACGCCCTGCGTCGTCGCGTTCCCGAGGATCTCTCCCTCGACGCTCGGGGCCGTCCCCTGGCCGGTGCTCGTCGACGAGGGGGTCACGAGGACCGGGACCAGGTTGTGGTAGTTGTCGTGGGTCTGCCCCCCGACGCTCGCCGTGATGCTGACGATGTAGTCGCCGGGGGTGGCGTAGGCGTGGTGCGTGATCGTCGTCGAGGTGACGTTCGGGGCGGTCCCGTCCCCGTAGTTGAAGGTGTACTGGCTCGTCGTCTCCCCCGACGGGAGCGAGGCGACGAAGGGGACCGAGGCGTTCTGCTGGACCGACTGGAACGGCAGGAGGAGGGAGATGTCGTGCAGGTTCTCGTAGACGCCGCAGGAGGGGGCGGTCGGGGGCGAGCAGGTCGTCTTCGGACCCTTCGAGGAGAAGCCGCCGAGGAGGGCGTAGCTGGTGACCCCGACCATCGCGAGCACGATCGCGAGGACGACGACGGCGACGACGGTGGTGATCCCCCGGCGCTCGGGCGGCGCATGGCGGCGGACGCGCGAATAAAGACGGGACATTCGGACTCCGGACCGGACGGCGGACGCCGTCCGTCGGCTGCCTAACCTTCGCGCTATATATACCTCGCAACCGGGCGAGGAGGGCGTCGCCCCGGAGCCGCGTTCTCCGGCGGGGACGGGGCTAGTCCGAGGGCTCGGTCGGGCTCGCGGGGTGGACGATCCCGGAGAGGACCTCGAAGGCGTGGAGCACGTCCTGCTCCCCGACCACGAACGTCGAGTCGGTGTAGACGCTCATGAGCTCGAGGCTGTTGATCCCGGCCCGGAAGAGCGCGCTCGACAGGAAGGCGAGCACGCCCGGGGTCTCGACGATGACCTCGGGGCTCCGGACGGTGAGCGCCGAGAGGTGCCGGTTCACCCGGATCGTCCCGCGGCGTCCCACGGCGCCGAGCACGGCCTCCAAGAGGTCCTCCTCGCAGAGGATCGTGAGCGCGCCGGGTCCCTGCAGCAGCTGGAGCAGGTGGCGGCGGTCCTTCAGGAGCGTCCGCCCGGTCTCGAGGACGTTCCCGAGCATGTCCCAGTCGTTGCGCGCGGTGACGATCGCGACGCGCGTGCGGACCTCGAGCCGGCTCGCCTTCACGACCTCGAGGACCCGGGCCTCGAGGGCCGGGGCGGCCCGCATCTGGCGCTGGTAGCGCCGGCAGGCGACCTCGACCGCCTCCTGGTTCGCGAGCCCGGTCTCGCTGCGGATCTTCCGCGCGAGGGAGGTGAAGTTGACGATGTTGTAGCCGAGGCAGTCGCGGACCGACGGGTGGTCCTCGATGTACCGCCGGGTGATCTCGGCGGCCGTCGGTCCCGGCGCCTGGGGATTGGTCACGCTGGCTCCGCGCTGTGGACGCGGTCGGCGGCCACCAGCGTCCGGGCCCAAAGCCGTTGCTCCTCGGACGGAGCCCCGGCACGGGAGCGAATTCGCTCCCGCGGCAGGGGAATGCGATGAACTGGCTCCGGAGGCTGTCGCCCGGGTGACACGCAGGATATATGGAGTCCGGATTGAGGAGGCGTGAGGTTGCGTCGCACGCGTCACCGACCCCCGGGGGGTCGGCCGACCGGTGACGCATCGCCCGGCAGGCAGACGAGACGATGGTGACCCAGCGACGCCATCTGCGCCTCCTGCCCTGCGAGAGCTGCAGCCACCTGAGGGCGAGCCACTACATCCTCTCCCCCTCGGACGGCCGTCTCCGGCGGCACTTCAGCCGGCCGAGGGACCGGTCGACCCCGATGCCCTGCCACGTCCTCGGCTGCGCCTGCGGCCGCTTCACCTGCGAGTCCCAGAGCTTCCTCTGCCCGGTCTGCTCGCGCGAGTACGCGACGCGGGCGAGCCTCGAGATCCACCTGTACGGCCAGCACCCCGGCCTCTCCGTCCGGGAGCGCTCCGTCCTCCTGCAGGGCGCCGTCCAGCTGAGTCAGCTCCCGATCTCCGAGAGCGCCTCGGACGCGCGCGCCCCGCCGAGGGAAGAGCCGCTCGCGACGACGAGCTAGGGCGACGCTCGGGGCACGAACCCCCAGCCCTCGGGGACCCCCATCCGGGCGCGGAGCCTCCGGACCCGTCGGGCCTCCGCACTGAGGCCGCGTTCCGAGGCGGCGACCCGCCTCGCGACCTCCCGGAGGAGACGCTCGACCTCGCCCCGGCCGCTGCCGCCGAAGGAGCCGCGCCGGTCGGGCTCCTCGGAGGCGCTCGGCAGGGCGAAGCCCGAGCCGCGCAGCTCGGGGAAGGCGGCCTCCAATTCGGCCGGGTCGCGGGAGGCGAGGCCCCGGCCCCGCGCCTCGGCCTCGGCGACGAACCGCGCGACGCGCTCGTGCGCCTCCCGGAACGGCCGCCCGGCCGCGACGAGGGCATCGGCGAGCTCGACCGACGCGGTCGAGCGCTCCGGCCTCGGCGGGTCGGGCCGGTACTCCGCGGTCTCCGCCATCCGGGCGAGGACCCGCAGGATCGCCGTCGTCCGGGCCACGGCGAGGAAGAGGATCGGCTTGGTCGCCTGCAGGTCCCGCTGGTAGCCGATCGGGAGCCCCTTCAGGACCCCGAGGAGGCCGGCGAGCCGTCCGAGGGACTGCCCCGACTCGGCCCGGACGAGCTCGGCCAGGTCGGGGTTGCGCTTGTGGGGCATCAGCGAGCTCGTGGTCACGAAGGCGTCGTGGAGCCGGACCCGGTCGACCCCGGCCATCGAACCGAGGACCAGCTCCTCGGCGAGCGCCCCCGCGTGGAGGTCGGTCATCGAGGCCGCGAAGACCGTCTCCGCGAGGGCGTCCCGGTCGGAGACGCCGTCCAGGGAGGAGGCGGTGGGCCGACGGAAGCCGAGCAGGCGCGCGGAGAGGTGCCGGTCGATCGGGAGCGAGCTCCCGGCGATCGCGCCGGAGCCCAGGGGGGACTCCGTGAGCCGCCGTCGGATCCCGCGGAACCGCTCCGCGTCGCGGAGGAAGCGCAGCGCGTGCGTCGCGAGGATCTGGCGCCAGTACAGCGCCTGCGCGGGCTGCAGGTGGGTCCAGCCGGCCACCACCGAGCCCGCGGAGGGGGCCCGGGCCGCGACCAGCAGGCTCCGGGACGTCGCCGTCGCCTCCCCCTCGAGCCCCCGGAGGGCGTCGCGGAGGTAGAGCGCGAGGTCGAGCGCGACCTGGTCGTTCCGGCTCCGGGCGGTGTGGAGCCGCCCGCCGTCGGGGCCGATCCGTTCGGTGAGCGCCGTCTCGACGTTCAGGTGGACGTCCTCGAGCGCGGGGTCGAGCGGGAAGCGGCCCCGGGCCGCGTCGGCCCCGATCGCCTTCAGGCCCGCCTCGATCCGGCGGGCGGTCGCGCCGGGCAGGATCCCCGTGGCGCCGAGCATCCGGGCGTGCGCGACCGACCCCCAGAGGTCGTACGGCAGGAGGAGGAGGTCCTCCTCCGTGGAGGCCGAGAGCGCGAGGGCCCCCGGATCAAGCGGCGCCCGGAACCTCGCGCGCAGCGCTCCCGCGCCGGCCACGCTCCGCTTTCGATTTCGCACCCTTCGCATGGGCGAGGCGGTTGGGGAGGCCGTAGAGGTGGATGAAGCCGACCGCGTACTCGTGGGGGAACCGGTCGGCGGTCCCGTAGGTCGCCAGCTCCGGCGAGAGCAGCGAGAACTCCGAGCGCCGCCCGACCGCCCGCACGCTGCCCTGGAAGAGCCGGAGCGTCACGACGCCGGTGACCACGGACTGCGTCGCGTCGACGAACGCCGAGAGCGCCGCGCGGAGCGGCCCGAACCAGCCGCCCTCGTAGACGAGGTCGGCGAACCGCCGGTCGACGCCGGCCTTGAACTGCTGGAGCTCCCGCGGGAGGACGAGCGTCTCGAGGGCCCGGTGGGCCTCGAGGAGGGCCACCGCGCCCGGGCACTCGTAGTTCTCCCGGGACTTGATCCCGACGACGCGGTCCTCGACGTGGTCGATCCGGCCGACCCCGTGGCGGCCGGCCCGCCGGTTCATCTCGCGGACAAGGTCGACCGGTCCGAGGCGCTTCCCGCCGACGGCGACCGGGATCCCCTCCTCGAACTCGACCTCGAGCTCCTCCGGGGACTTGGGCCAGTCGCTCGGGTGCCCGGTCCAGTCGAAGATCTCCTCCGGCGGCGGGGCGTCGGGGTCCTCCAATCGGCCCCCCTCGATCGACCGCCCCCAGAGGTTCTCGTCGACGGAGTACGGCGACTCCGTCGTCGCCCGGATCTCCACCCCGTGGTCCTTCGCGTAGCGGATCTCGTCCTCGCGGTTCATGTTCCACTCCCGGACCGGGGCGAGGATCGTGAGCTGGGGCGCGAGCGTCTGGAGGGCGACGTCGAACCGGACCTGGTCGTTCCCCTTCCCCGTGCAGCCGTGGGCGACGGCGTCCGCGCCGAGCGCGATCGCGGTCTCCGCGAGGGTCCGGGCGATCAGGGGACGCGCGAGCGCCGTGGAGAGCGGGTAGACCCCCTGGTACAGCGCGTTCGCCGCGAGCGCCGGCCAGAGGAACTCCGTGACGAAGGTCTCCTTCGCGTCGACGAGGCGGGCCTCCCGGGCCCCGTTCCGCCGCGCCCGATCGAGGGCGCCGGTGAGCTCCCCCTCCTGGCCGACGTCGACCGAGAGCGCGGTCACCTCGCTGCCGTACTTCTCGTGGATCCACCGGATCGCGACGGAGGTGTCGAGCCCGCCGGAGTAGGCGAGGACGACGTGGCGGGGGGCCGGGGAGGTCACGGGCGTGCGGCCCCGAGCCGGGGGGTGGGGGTGCGGGCCTCGGTCGCCCGGCGGCGGCCGACGACCCAGGTCCCCGGGGCCTTCGGCCCGCCGGGGGCCGCGAGCCCGTCGAGGTCGCCGATCCAGACCGAGCGGGCCCCTCCGGAGAGGCTCGCCTCGGCGGCGCGGAGCTTGACGACCATCCCGCCGTGGGCCGCCCCGCTGCCGACGAGCCGCTCGATCTCGGAGCGCCGGAGCCGGGCGATCGGGTGGCCGCGGCCGTCGAGGACGGCGGGGACGTCCGTGAGGAGCGAGAGCTCGGCGGAGAGGGCCGCGGCGAGGGCCCCCGCCGCCCGGTCGGCGTTCACGTTGTAGGCGACCCCGTTGGGGCCGCTCCCCAAGGGCGCGACGACCGGGGTCTGGCCGGCCGCGAGGAGCGTGCGGAGGACGCGGGGGCGGACCGCCGCGGGCTCCCCGACGTACCCGAGGGCCGGCACGGGCCGGACCGTGAGGAGGCGTCCGGAGACCCCGGAGATCCCGACCGCGGGGAGGCCACCCCGCTGCAGCGCGTCGACGAGCCGAAGGTTCACCCGGCCGGCGAGGACCTCGGTGACGACCTCGAGCATCGCGGAGTCGGTGACCCGCTGGCCGTCGACGCTCTGGACCGGGAGCCCGAGGGCCCGCGCCCGCGCGCTGATCTCCTCGCCCCCGCCGTGGACGAGGACCGTCGGCCGACCGGCCCGGACGGCGACGGAGACCGCGCGCACGACGCGCCCGAGCCCCGCGCCCGGGAGGAGCTCGCGCCCGCCGACCTTCAGCACCCAGGGGACGGGGGCCTCGATCATGTCCGGTACGCCGCGTTGATCTGCACGTAGGCGTAGGAGAGGTCGCAGCCCCACGCGGTCGCGGCCGCCTTCCCCTCGTGGAGCCGGATCTCGATCGGGACCTCCTCGAGCCGTTGGAGGATCTCGCGGATCTTCCGCCCCCCGCCGTTGTCGAGCCCCGGCGCCGGCCGCCCCTGCAGGATCAGCGGGACCTCCTGGCGGGGGCGGGCCAGGACGACGTCGAGCCGCTCCGGGTGGATCCGCGCGCCGGAGTACCCGAGGGCCGCCGCGATCCGGCCGACGTTCGGGTCGGCGCCGAAGAGCGCGGCCTTGACGAGCGTCGAGCCGACCACGGCCCGCGCCGCGAGCCGGGCCTCGGGCATCGTCCGGGCCCCGGCGACGGTGACGGTGAGCAGCTTGGTCGCCCCCTCGCCGTCGCGCGCGACCTGGCGGGCGAGCGACTCGAGGACGGAGCGCAGCGCGCCCCGGAACGCGGGGTCCTCGTCCGCCGGCGCGCCGCCGGCGGCGCCGTTCGCGAGGAGGTAGAGCGTGTCGTTCGTGGAGGTGTCGCCGTCGATGCAGACCATGTTGAACGTCCCCTCGCTCTCCTCGTTGAGGAGCTTCTGGAGCCCCTCCGGCGAGACGACGGCGTCGGTGGTCACGTAGGCGAGCGAGGTCGCGTGCGGCGGCCCGAGGCGGGGCGCGATCATCCCGCTCCCCTTCGCCATCGCGCCGATCTGCACGGAGGTCCCGTCGCGGAGGCGGACCCGGACCGCCGCCTCCTTCGAGCGGGTGTCGGTGGTGAGGATCGCGTGGGCGGCCCGCTCGCCGCCCTCCGGCCCCCCGGCGAGCGACTCCTTCAGGGCGGGCAGCGCGGCGACGACCTTCTCGACCGGGAGCCGAGGCCCGATCACCCCGGTGCAGGCGGGGAGGATCGAGTCGGCCGGGAGGCCGAAGAGCCCCTCCGCGGCCCGCAGCACGGCGAGGTTGTCCTCGATCCCCTCGGCCCCGGTGAGCGCGTTCGCGACCCCCGAGACCGTGAGGATCCCCCGGAGGCCCGTGGCGCCCGCGACGAGCCGTCGTTGGCCGAGCACGACCGGCGCGGCGGGGACCCGGTTCGTCGTGAAGACCCCGGCGGCGTGGGCCGGACGGTCCGAGAGGACCATCGAGAGGTCCGGGCGGCCCGAGCGCTTGATCCCGCAGCTCACGCCCC
>JASHVI010000127.1 GCA_030039525.1 Thermoplasmata archaeon | reverse complement strand
CGGTCGCGCACCTCCGGGAGCTCCTCGCGGCGTCCGAGGTCGTGCCCTCGGTCAACCAGGTGGAGTTCAATCCCTTCCTCTACCAGTCCGAGCTGCTCGCGTACTGCCGGGCCCACGGCATTCAGCTGGAGGCGTACGCTCCGCTGACGAGGGGCCGCCACCTCTCCGACGACCGGATCTCCGAGATCGCCCGGCGTCACGGGGTCAGCGGGGCCCAGGTGCTGGTTCGGTGGGGCCTGCAGCACGCCGTCGTAGAGATCCCAAAATCGGCCCGCCCCGAGCGCATCGAGGAGAACGCCGGGGTCTTCGGCTTCTCGCTGGCCTCCGAAGAGATGGCGGCGCTGGACGCGCTCGACGAGCGTCAGCACCTCGTGACCGACCCCGCGACCATCCCCTGAGCCGGTCTCGCGAGCGCCGGATGGCCTCGGGCGGATCGGATCGCACCGACTCACGGCATGGAGTAGTGAACGGCCGGGGCCCGCACGTACTCGAGCACCTTCTCTTCGCCGAGTCGCCCGATCACCTCGCTCGCCAACCCGAGGAGCGCGCGCTCGTCCTCGGGCGAGGGCGAGGGGAGGGAGGCGAGGGTCATCGGGACCGGATCGCTCCTCCGGTCGAAGCAGACGAGAATGGCCTCGAGCCCTGGGAACGCGAGCTGGAAGAGGGAGAGCTGGAGCTTGAGGTCGGGCTTCGTGGGTGCCGCGGCGTAGCTCTTCATCTCGAAGAAGCGGGAGCGACCGTCCCAGAAGTCCGGCTGGGCGTAGTACCCGAAGCGGGTCCCGATAAGCACGATCCGGCTCGGTGGTCTCGGTAGCCCGACCAGTGGGCTCTTCCGGTAGGCTCGGAGGGTCCCCTCGACCTGTCGGCGGACCTCCGCCCGGCCCGCTTCGTCGGCCGCTCCGGGGTTCTCCGCGAGCACCTCGTCGAAACGACGCATCCCCTCGTTTGCAGTGCCTTCGAGCGACGGTCGACGTCCGAGACGAGTCCCGTAGGCGAACTGCGAGACCGCGTGATCGACCGCGGCGCCGGAGGCGATGGCCAGGGCATCCTCCTCCCGCGGCGGCTTGGGGAACCGATCGGCGACGATCTGGTGCGCCGCGACGGTCCGTACGGTCGTCATCCGCTGCGGCCCGGTCGCCGTCGGCGCGGAGTCATGGCCTGCCCGCGCTCGCCGCCCGTACCGACGCCCCTCGGCGCGGCCCGATCTCGGGTCGGTGCGTACGCCGCCATCGCCCGGTCGCCGACTCAGTAGAGCCCCGGAAAGAGGCGATTCGTCGAGGCCGAGTATTCCCGATAGGCGTCGCCGAAGCGTCGGAGCAGCGCCGCCTCCTCGATGCGGATCCGGTAGACGTAGACCGAGGTGCACGCGCAGAGGGTCACGACCAGCGCAGGCCACGATCCGAGGATCACGGGCAGCCCGAGAACGGTGAGAAAGCCGCCGGTGTACGCGGGGTGCCGCAGCCATCGATAGGGGCCCGTGCGGACGATCTGATGGTCGGGTGCGATCGTGATGGGCATCGTGAAGAACCGACCCAGCGTCCGAAGGGCCCAGCCGCGGAGGGCGAGCCCCGCCGCGGAGATCCCCAGTCCGAGCGCGACCAGCAGCACGGAAGGATGGGCGGTCCAGCCGGCGGCGAGCGCGAAGAGGTCGAAGAGGAGGCTGACCGCCAGCCCGATCGCGATCACGGGGTACGTCCCTCGGTCCATGGCGGACGAGGGGCGCCGGGGGGCGCCTTGGTTCCAGGTCGAACGACGGGCCAGGTACTCGGCGACGCACCATGCTCCCACCGCGCAGGCAGTCCCGGCGATCGGCAGGCTCCTCGCGAGAATCCACGCCTCGAGCCCGGTGAGCACGAGTTCGCTCCGGCGTGCCGGTAGATAACAGGCTCGGCGTTCTCCGCGCTCGAAGGGACCCGGACCCTTCCCGAGAGACCCGCACGGGCGTGGGGGGATTCGAACCCCCGACCGCCGGGTTAGGAACCCGGAGCCCTATCCAGACTAGGCTACACGCCCCGAGCACGAGCCATCCCGCGGCGCCATTATCGTTGCGCTGGGGGGGAAGGAGTGGTCGAGCGGGCCCACGGACTTCGGCTCCTCACCCGACCGGCCGTTCTTTATCGGGGCCCGGCCTACCGCCCATGTGCGGCCTTTCCTCGACTCGCCGCTCGCGCGAATCGCGGCGATGCTAGGCGTCAGCCTGCTGCTCGCGTTCACGCCGGCCCTGGCTTCGGGGTCGCAGCCGGCCGCGGCCGCTGCCGGAAGGGCACCGTACGTGGCGGCGACGATCGGGGTCGGCAACGCTCCGACCACCATCTACTACGACGCGGTCAATCACGACGTCTACGTCCTGAACTGCCACTCGAACAACGTCTCCGTCATCGACCCGACGACCAACTCGGTCGTCGCTTCGATCGCCGTCGGGGCCTGCCCTCAATTCGGAGTCATCGTCCCGTCAAGGAACGAGCTGTTCACCTCGAACGTCCTCTCCCGCAACGTGACCGTGATCGATTGCTCGTCGAACACCGTGGTCACCAACATCCGGGTCGGATACTCACCGCAGTGGATCGCCTTCGACCCCGTGAGCGATCGGGTCTTCGTCGACGTTTGGGGCTCGTCGTCGGTCGTCGCGATCGGAGTACGGACGCTGAAGGTCCTGGCGAGGATCGGGGTCGGCTCCGAGACCCACGGCCTGGTCTACGACCCGCGGAACCAGGAGCTGTTCGCCGCGAACCAGGGCTCGAGCTCGGTCTCGGTCATCAACGGGAGCACGGACTCCCTGGTGACGACGATCACCTCCGTCACGTCCCCGTGGGCGATCCTGTACGACCCGGTGAACGGTTTCGTCTACGCGAGCTACGCATGGCCGGCGGGTGGCGGGGCCGGCATCGTCACGATCATCAACGGAACGAACAACTCGCGCGTCACCGCGGTGGCGACGGGCCCCGGCTTCGACTGGTGCACCGCGGACCCCCAGACGGGCGACGTCTTCGCGGCCAGTGAGCAAGGGAACAACATCTCCGTGATCGGGGCGATGTCGAACACGGTGATCGCGACCATCTCGATCCCGAACGGGGGCCCGACATACTCGGTGTTCGACTCCGCTCGACGTTGGATCGCGATGGACGACTTCGCGACGGGGGAAGTGTCGGTCA
>JASHVI010000126.1 GCA_030039525.1 Thermoplasmata archaeon | reverse complement strand
CGGCGAGGAAGGTGAGGACGGTGCCGACGAGGAGCGTGATCAGGGTGAGGGAGATGAGGCCGACCATCGGCTCAGCCCCCCCAGGCGCCGGCGACCCAGGGCCCGAGGAACACGAGCAGCAGGAAGAGCCCCACGAGGCCGAGGGCCACGTAGCTCGCGTAATCGCTGACCACGCCGATCTGGGCCCGGCGGAGCCGCTGCGAGAGGTCGCCGAAGATCCGCTCGATCCCGCGGATCGTCCCGTCGATCACGTACGAGTCGACGAAGTCCGCGGCGCGGCTGATCCCGTAGACGACCCGGAGCCCGAAGGCGTCGGCGGCGTCCTTCACGTAATACCGGTTCAGCAGCACCGTCCGGACGGACCGGAGCGGGCTCCCCGCGGGGAGCTCGAAGATCCGGCCGTTGCCCCAGAGGGCCCAGGCCGTGAGCGCCCCCAGGGCCGCGAGCGAGACGCTGATCGCCGAGAGCGTGAGGTCCGTCGTGGTGTACGTCGGCGGGATCCCGGGGCCGTGGAGCAGCAGCGACTGGAACGACGGGAGGAAGACGAGGAACCCGGCGACCATCGCGAGCGCCGAGAGGACGAGGAGCGGGATCCGCATCACCCACGGGGCCTCGTGGGGGTGCTCGAGGGTGGGGTCCCGGGGATGCTCGCCGGAGAAGGCGAGGAACCAGGCGCGGAAGATGTAGTAGGCGGTCAGGAAGACCGTGACGAGCGCGCAGAGGAAGAACGGCCAGTAGAGCGGGTGCGCGCCGAGGGTCGAGTAGACCGAGGCGAGGATGTCGTCCTTCGACCAGAAGCCCGCGAAGGGAGGGATCCCGGAGAGCGAGAGCGCGCCGACGGCGAAGGCGAACGCGGTGACCGGGAGGGACTTCTTGAGCCCCCCCATCTTGAAGAGGTCCTGGGTCCCGACGGCGTGGATCACCGCGCCGGCCGAGAGGAACAGGAGCGCCTTGAAGAAGGCGTGCGTGAAGAGGTGGAACAGGCCCACCATCGCGAAGCCGGCGCCGACGGCGAGCACCATGTAGCCGAGCTGGCTCACGGTCGAGTAGGCGATCACGCGCTTGATGTCCGTGTTCACCACGGCCATCGAGGCCGCCCAGAGGGTTGTGATCCCGCCGACGGCGACGATCGCGAGGTCGTCGGCCGGCGTGAAGCCGATGAAGACGGAGGTCATCGCGAGCAGGTAGACCCCGGCGGCGACCATCGTCGCCGCGTGGATCAGCGCGGAGACCGTCGTGGGGCCCTCCATCGCGTCGGGGAGCCAGACGTCCAGCGGGAACTGCGCCGACTTCCCCGCCGCCCCGCCGAGGATGCAGAGGCCGGCGATGGTGAGGGTCGCCGACGGCGCGGCGGTGCCCACCGGGAGGAACGGCCCGTTGCCGCTCGCGAACTTGAAGCCGCTCGCGGCCCAGCCGGCGCCCCCGCCCGAGGTCGCGAAGGTGGCGAAGTAGAGGAAGATGCCGAGGAGGAACAGGACGTCCCCGACGCGGGTGACGAGGAAGGCCTCCTTCGCGGCGCTCGCCGCGCTCGGCTTCTCGTAGTAGAAGCCGATGAGGAAGTAGCTGCAGACCCCGACGAGCTCCCAGAAGAGGAAGAACTCGAGCAGGTTGTCGGAGAGGACGAGCCCCGTCATCGCCGTGAGGAAGAGCGAGAGCTCGGCGTAGTACCGCGGCAGCCCGTGGTCGCGGTGCATGTAGCCGATCGAGTAGAGGAGGACGAGGAAGCCGACGACCGTCACGACGACGAGCATCAGCGCCGAGAGCGGGTCGACGAGGGTCCCCATGGCGAGCGAGAAGCCCTCGGTGAACGGCGCGCCGTGCGTCGCGACCGTGAGCCAGGTGTAGGAGCGGTCGGTGTAGACGCCGGGGGACTGCATCGTCCCCACGGCGATCAGGAGCGCGAGGACCATCGAGAGGCCGGCCGCGGTGACGGCGACCCAGCCGCCCCACTCGAGGCGCTCCAGCCGGTCGCCGAAGAGGCCGACGACGACGAAGGCGAGCGCCGGGAGCAGCGGGACGAGGAAGGCGAAGCCGGCGAGCGAATCCAGCGCGACCAGCTCGTGACCCCCCTAGTTCCGAAGCGTCGTCGCCTCGGCGACGTTGATCGAGCCTTTGAGGCGGTTCAGCGCGAGCACGATGGCGAGCCCCACGGCGACCTCGGTGGCGGCGAGCCCGACGATCACGACGGCCGCCGCCTGGCCCCCGAGCCCGCCGGTCGTCCCGTCGTACGCCGCGAAGTAGACGAAGTTGAGGATCGCGGCGTTCATCGCGACCTCGATGGCGATCAGGAGCAGGATGAAGTTCCGCCGCGTCAGGATGCCGAAGAGGCCGATGCCCAGCAGCGCCGAGGAGAGGAGCAAAAAGCCGCCGGAGGGCAGGGCCGTCACTCGCGCCCCTCCCGGACGAGGTAGATCGCCCCGGCGAGCGCGCTCATCATCGTGAGCCCGAGCAGGAGGAGCCAGGGCCCGTCCGGCCCGAAGAGCTGCAGCGAGAGGTCCTGGACCGCGTAGCTGTGGAGCGTCGTGGGGCCCTGCGGGAGCTCCCCGAGCGAGTAGGTGAGGAGCACGACCACGACGAGCGCGGTGGCGAGCGGGAGCGGGCCGATCCCGATCGCCGCCTCCCGGGAGAAGATCCGCTTGCGCGTGACCATGACGCCGAAGAGGAGGAGGATCGTGACGGCGCCGGCGTAGACCCCGAGCTGCAGGACCCCCAGGAACGGCGCCTCGAGGAGGAAGTAGATCGCCGCGAGCGTGACGAAGAAGACGGCGATCCACAGGATGGTGTGGACGAGCTCGCGGACGAGCAGCGCGAGCGCGGCCGTGACGAGGGCGATCAGCCCGAGCACGACGAGCGCGACGGTCTCGAGGTTCACCTACGCGTCCCCCAGAAGAGGCACTCCTTCGGGCAGACGGAGATGCAGGTCCCGCAGCGGACGCAGTCGGAGTCGTTCACGACCGGCTCCTTCCAGATCCGCTTCGGGAGCTTCTCCCCGGGCTTCGCCGTCGCCTTCGGGATGTCGAGCATCGTGATGCAACCCGTCGGGCAGTCGCGCGCGCAGGCGTTGCAGCCGATGCAGATCGGCGGGTCGAGCAGGATCGAGTCCTCGTTCGCCGGCCGCTCGAGCCGGATCGGGTTCATCGGGAGCTTGCGCGCGAAGATCTCGTGGAGCTTCTGCGGCGAGTAGACCATGTCGGAGCGCTTCGAGACGGAGAGCTCGTAGCGCGTCGTCATCGTGAGGCAGCCCTCCGGGCAGGCGTCGGAGCAGAAGCCGCAGTACGAGCACTTGCCGTAGTCGATCTGCGGGCACTTCTTCGGGTGCTTCGGGTCGCCGCCCGGCACCGTCACCATGTCGATGCAGAGGTCCGGGCAGCTGAACGCGCAGAGGTTGCAGGAGATGCAGGTCGAGACGTTGAGGGCGTGGACCCCCCGGTAGTTGTCCCAGACCTCCCCGACGCCGATCGGCTTCCCCGAGGCGACGTCGACCTCGCCGCGGAAGCGCGGGTCCTCGAGCCGCTCGTACGGGTAGACGATCGTCGAGGGGCGCACGAGGCTCTTGCCGAACTGGCGCGCGGCGGTGATCATCGGGCGGGCGACCCAGAGGATCGGGTGCTCGGGCTTCGGGCGCGGTGCCGCCTCGGCTCCTTCGCTCATCTCGACCTTCCTAGCTCCCCACCGTCGGCAGGCACCCGAACACGGGCAGGCAGCGGACGAGCACGAGCCCGACCGCGAGCACGACGGAGAGGAGCGAGAGGGGGATCATCCGCATCCAGCCGACCCTGAGGAGCTGGTCGGTCCGGACCCGGGGGAGGGCCGCGCGCACCCAGACGAAGAGGAGGAAGACGAGGTAGGTCTTCACCATGAACCAGAAGATCCCCGAGAGCGGGAAGGTGGTGAGCGGCGACGGGACCCAGGTCGGCATCGTCCAGCCGCCGAGGAAGAGGAGGACGACCAGGAAGCTCCCGACGAGGGCCCGGACGTAGTCGGCGAGCATGAAGAAGGCGAAGAGCATCCCCCCGTACTCGGTGTTCCACCCCTCGACGAGCTCCGCCTCGGCCTCCGGGAGGTCGAAGGGGATCCGCTCCATCTCGGCGAGCATCGCCGCGACGAAGACGATGAGCGCGAGGAGGAGCGGCCCCCAGAACCAGTAGTTCTGCTGCTCGTAGACGATCGTGTTCAGGTTGAAGCTGCCGGCGGCGATCACGACGGCCACCACCGCGAGGAGCAGCGGCACCTCGTAGGCCACCATCTGGGCGGCGCTGCGCATCCCGCCCATCAGGGAGTACTTGTTGTTCGAGGACCAGGCGCTGACGAAGATGAACAGCGGCGCGAAGGAGAAGACGGCGAGCGCGAGGAGGAGGGAGAGGGGCAGCGAGCCGTCGGACCAGCCGGAGGAGATCGGCAGGATCGCGAACATCACGATCGAGGCGACCATGTAGGCCGTCGGGCCCGAGAAGAAGCCGAGCGTGTCCGCCTGCTCCGGCTTGAAGGTGTTCTTGCGGAACAGCTTGAGGCCGTCGGCGAAGTTCTGGAGGAGCCCGGCGAACCCGACGTGCATCGCGCCCCGCCGGTCCATGAACCGTCCGAGCAGCTTGCGCTCGAACCAGATCAGCAGGATCGTGTTGATCATGCCGGCCGCGAGCAGGAGGGCGCAGAACACCAGCACGGCGATCCCGAGGACGAGGTCCGGCGTCGCGAGCCAGGTGGAGAGCGGGGCCGGGAGGTGCCCGAGGACCGTGATCAGGATCGCGCGGGAGATGTCGTCGGCGACGTCGAAGAGGGTCGTGACGGCCACGGCCTACCGGTCACACTCCCCGACGCAGACGTCGACGCTCCCCATGATCGGGGGGATGTCGGCGACGCGGTAGCCGATGAGGTAGTGCCGCGCCGCGGAGATGTTGACGAAGACCGGGGAGCGGAAC
>JASHVI010000125.1 GCA_030039525.1 Thermoplasmata archaeon | reverse complement strand
TGGGGGATCCTGCGGATCGCCGAGGCGAAGCTCTCGAAGAGCAAGTCGTATGTCGAGGTGAAGAGCGGGGTCTTCGACGGCTGGGCCGACCCGAGGACCTGGTCGATCCGCTCCCTGATCCGGCGAGGGATCGAGTCGGCCTCGCTACGGGAGTTCACCCTCTCCTTCGGGCTCTCGCTCGCCGACATCGAGGTGCCGGCGGAGACGCTCTACGCGATCAACCGGGCCCGCATCGACGCCGCGACCCCCCGCCGGGCCTTCGCCGTCGCCCCGGTCCCCGTGCGGATCGAGGGGCTGCCGGAGTCGCTCCGGAGCGCCACCCTCCCGAACCACCCGGACCGGCCCGAGATGGGGCGACGGACCGTCGCGGCCGGTCCGCTCTTCCTCCTCCCCTCGGCCGACGTGCGCGCGCTCGCCGGTTCCGAGGCGCGGCTGAAGGACCTCCTCAACCTCCACTTCGGCCCCTTCCCCGCCCCCGGCGAGGAGGTCCGGGCCGAGTTCCAGGGGACGGAGAACCGGAAGGGCCCGAGGATCCAGTGGATCGGCGCCGAAGGGGCCGTCCCGGTCTCGGTCCTCCGGGGGGACGGAAGCCGCGAGGAGGGGATGGGGGAGGTGGCGCTCGCCTTCGCCGAGCCGGGCGACGTCTTCCAGTTCGAGCGCTACGGGTTCGTCCGCGTCGAGGAGGACCAGCGGCCCGGCGAGTTCCCGGTCCGCTGCTGCTTCGGACATCCCTGACGGGCCCGCCCACCGAACGCCAAGTCTTTGACCCACGGCCCCGCATCCGCCGACGATGCGGTTCGCCCACACGTCGATCACGGTCGCGGACCTCGAGCGGAGCCTCGAGTTCTACACGAAGGTCCTGGGGCTCGAGTTCGAGCGCCGGAGGGCGATCCCGGAGAACCACGCCGAGATCGCCTTCGTCCGGGACCCGACCTCCGGGGCCCGCGTCGAGCTGACCTACTGGGAAGGGAAGGGCCGCGTCGAGCCCGGGGAGCAGCTCGACCACCTCGCGTTCGAGGTACCGGACCTCGACGCCTTCCTCGCCACCGCCCGGGCGCGGGGCGTCCGCGTCGCGAAGGAGCCGTACCGATTGGCGGGAGGCTCGGGGCGGATCGCCTTCGTGCTCGATCCCGACGAGGTCTGGATCGAGCTCCTGGAGCGCCGTGAGCCCGGCGGCTGAGCTCCCGGTTCCCCCCGCGCCGCCGGCGGCGCCCCGTCCGGTCCCGCCGATCGTCGTCGCGGTCTACGGCGCCACCGGCATCGTCCGGTTCGGCTTCGGCCTCACCGTCTCGGTCTTCGCCGCCTACATCGCGGGGCACTCCTCCGGGCTCACGACGGCGGACGTCGGCACGGTCGGGCTCGTCAGCGGGCTCTCCCCGATCGGAGAGTTCTCGACCGTGGTCGGCTCGGGGCTGCTTGCCGACCGCCGCGGCCGGTTCCCGGTGCTGCTCGGGGGTCTCGCGGCCGCCGCGGCGCTGCTGCTGGCCGTCTCCTTCACGAGGGACCCGTGGGTCTTGGGCTCGCTCAACCTCGGGTTCGGGATCGCGAGCGGGGCGATCCTCGCCGCGAGCCTCGCGGTCGTCGGCGACCACGCCGCCTCGACCGAGCGCGGCGTCGCCATGGGCCGGTTCGACGCGGTCAACCTCGCCGGATGGATCGGGGGTTTCGCCGCGGGCTTCGGGCTCCTCGGGATCCTGCCGAACGCCGAGCTCCCGTGGGTCTTCCGCGCCGGGGCCCTCGCACTGTTCCTCGGGTTCGCCTACGCCGCGCTCCGGTTCCGCCACGGGGAGGACCCGACGGCCGGACCGGGCGGCGTCGACCTGCGGCGGCTCCTCGCGGTGGTCGTGCGGCGCGACGTCCTCCTCGTCACCGTCCCCTGGTTCGTGATCTACCTCCTCCTCGGCACCGTCTTCGTCTTCCTGGGCTCCGCGGCGAGCGGCGTGGGCGTGGCCCCGACCACCCTCGCGGCGGCGATCGGGGGCGGCGGGTTGCTGCTGCTCCTGACCCAGCCCGGGTACGGCCGCCTGGCCGACCGGTACGGCCGGACCCGGCTGATGCTCGTCGGCGCGGCCGGCTTCGTCGCCGTCCTCGCCGGCGCCGGGGTGCTCGCGACCTACGGGGAGAACGCCGAGGGGATCGCGCTGGTCGGCGCCGGGGCCCTCGCGGCGCTCGCGTACGGGCCGGCGGCGCTCGCCTCGCTCACCGACCTCTCCCGGACGCTCAGCCGGGCGACGACGATGGCGGTCTACACGCTCACCATCGCCCTCGGGATGTGGGTCGGGCTGAGCCTCTCCTCGGCCCTCTACGATCGGTTCCAGGCCCCCGGCCTCGACGCCTTCTTCGCCGGGATCGCCGTCGTCCTGACGGTCCTGACGGCGGTGCGGTACTGGGACGTCCGGACCGGTCGGGCCGTCGAGGGGACCTAGGCGCCGCGCTTCGCCTACGACTCCGGCTCGATGACGAGGTGCCGGACTGGCGGGTAGGTCCGGCGGATCCGCGCGGAGACGTCGTCGATCGCCTGCTCGATCTGGTCGGTGTGGAGCCCGTCCTGGAAGTTCACCTTGAGGGCCACGAGCACGTCGTCCGGACCC
>JASHVI010000124.1 GCA_030039525.1 Thermoplasmata archaeon | reverse complement strand
CGAAGGCCCCCGGCGGCAGGAGGCTCGCGGTCGAGAGGGCGCGGCCGTACGCCGGCGTCTCCTCGACGCGGCACCGGTCCGGCGGCGGGATCGAGACGAGGCGCTTGGCGAGCACGAAGGCGTGCGTCTCCTCGACGAACTCGCGGGCCTTCGGGAGGAGCCCCTCCGCGGTCGGGTGGACGACGAGGAGCGACTCGATGAGCTCGGGGGGCGCGCGGGGGGGACGCTGGGCGCCGGCGATCTCCCGGAGCCGGGCCTGGTTCCTTGAGAGGTCGGTGCGGCCGGCCTCGCGGAGCTCGGCGAACGGCGTCTTCAGCCCCTCCCGCACCCAGAGCAGCCGCTGGTAGAGCGCGGGGCCGAGGGCGAAGTCGGCGCCGGCCCGCGGCGCGTACTCGGCCTCCAGGCGGCCCGAGAACCTCGCGAGGGCCGCGTCGGCGCCCGCCCGGGCGGTGGCGACCCGCTCCGCGACGCCGGGGGCGTGGGCCCGGGCGAACGCCTCCGCCTCGGCGAGGTGCCCGGGGAGCCCCGAGGCCATCGCCCCGGCGAGCGTGAGGAACGGCGTCGGCAGGCTCTCGTCGAGACGACGGAGGCCGTTCTCGAGCAACCGCGGCACGGCCTCGAAGGTCTCGGCGATCGCCTCGGCCCGGTGCGCGGCCGGCGCGTACTCCCGGACCAGGTACTGCGTGACCGAGAGCTGTCCGACGTAGACCATCGGGTTCCGTTCGAGGTCGCGCGCCTCCGTGAGCGAGAAGACCGGCCCCTCGAGGAGGAGCCGCATCAGGAGCCGGTCCCGGCGGCGATCGGTCGGGAGCCGGTCCGCCGGCAGGCCCTCGAGCCGCCCCACCAGCCGCCTCGACTCCGTGGACCAGCGCTCCGTCGAGTCCCTCGAGAGGTCCGGCGTCTTCCCGTCGTACTGATGGAGCCCGAGGCCGACCGCGTAGCCCGGGTAGAGGCGGAAGAAGTGGTCGACGACCTGGTGCTCGAGCGCGTCGAGCTCCGCGCGGGCGTCGCCCGAGGCGGGGGTTCCTACGCTCATCCGGACCCTCCGCTCTACGAGGAGCGGCCGAAAAGGGTGGCGGAGGGAACGTCGCCCCGAGGGGTCCTCGGTGCCCCGGCGCCGACGTCGCTGGGAGGAGTCCCCGGGAGCTCAGTCGTTCCAGACCATCCGGCAGGTCGGGCACCACGGCCCGTCGAGCCGGCTCCCGCAGAGGAAGCACCGGGCGTACCGCCCCGGGCCGGTGGGCACCGTGGTGGCCCCGGCCTCTTCGGCCGGAAGGGGCAGCGGGGGCGGGGGTCCGGAGGGAACGCGCACCGGCACGGGCGGCGAGTCGACGGCCGGTGCCGGCTCGGGTTCCACCCCCGGGGGCGCCTCCTCCGGCGCCGGCCCCTCGGGCCCGGCCGGTGCGTCGGCTCCGACCTCTCCTTCGGTCGATCCCGGATCCCAGTACTCCTCGGCCGGGGCCTCGGGCGCCGCCTCGGGTTCGGGCTCCTCCTCCTCCGCGGGCTTCGAGCTCTTGTCCCGCCACAGGCGACGGAAGAGCCCGGCCATCCCCTTGTAATCCGGCCGCCCCGCGTTAAAGTTGGCGTCCGGGTCGACCGGGCGGATCGCCGCTCCGGCCCGGAGGCGCCGCGGCCCTCCGACCGGGGAAGGCGCGGGTCGCCGCCCGAAGGGTTTTCCCGCCCGGCCAATGCCCGGCCCATGCGCCCCCCGCCCTCCGAGCGACTCCGGGCCCTCGGCCTCCGCCTCCCACCGCCCCCCGAACCGAAGGGCTCGTACGCCCCGATCGTGGTCGACGGGCGGCTCGCCTACGTCTCCGGGCAGATCCCGCTGGAGGGAGGCGCGGTCCTCTCCCCGGGCCTCGTCGACGCGTCGGTGCCCGTCGCGCGGGCGAAGGAGCTCGCCCGGCGTGCGACGCTCCAGGGGCTCTCCGCGACGAGCGCGGCGCTGGGCTCCCTCGACCGGATCGAGCGCCCGGTGCGGGTCGCGGTCTTCGTCGCCTCCTCCGAGGGGTTCACCCGCCAGCACGAGGTCGGGAACGGCGCCACCGAGCTCCTCAACGAGCTCTTCGGCGACGAGGCGAAGCCGGCGAGGGTCTCCCTGGGGGCGAGCCGGCTCCCGCTCGACGCCCCCGTGGAGGTCGAGCTCCTGCTCGCCCTCCGGTAGCGCGTTCGTGGACGCGACCGACTGGCCGAGGCTCTACCGGCACGGCCGGGACCTGTTCACGGAGAGCCTCGATCCCGGGCACCGGACCTACGGCGAGGACCTCCGGAGCGAGGGCGGGCGCGAGCTCCGCCGCTGGGACCCGTTCCGCTCGAAGCTCGCGGGATACCTCCTGAAGCGGCCGGTCCGGCCACCCCCGGGTCCGCTCCGGAGCGTCCTCTACCTCGGGGGCGCCCACGGGACGACGGCGAGCCACCTCTCCGACCTCCTCCCCGACGCGGAGATCTTCGTCGTCGAGAAGAGCCCGATCGTCTTCGCGCCGCTCCTCGCCCTCGCCCGCCGCCGCCGCAACCTCCTGCCGATCCTCGCGGACGCGCAGCTCCCCGAGCGGTACCTCGCGGACGTCGGGGAGGTCGACTTCCTCTACCAGGACGTCGCGCAGCGCGACCAGGCCGGCATCTTCGCGGAGAACGCCGAGGCGGCCCTGCGGACCGGCGGGACCGGCCTCCTCATGCTCAAGGTGCGCTCGGTGACCCAGGCCCGCCCCGCGGGGCGCGTCGCCGCGGAGGCCCGGTCGAAGCTCACGGCGCGGGGCCTCACCGTCGAGAGCGAGACCGATCTTAGGCCCTTCTCGCGGGAGCACGTCGCGCTCGCGATCCGGAACTAGCGCGATTCACCGTTCGCGCGCGCGCCGGCCCGCAAGTACCGGCCCCGGGCTCCGAGCCCCGGAGCCCCATGGCGACCCCGGCGACCCACGCCCTCCGAGCGCTCGGCCTCTCGGCGATCCTCCTCCCCCTCGTCCTGGCCGGGCTGCTCCTCGCCCCCGCCGGGTCCGGCCCGGCGTCCCCTCCCTCGGCCGTCCGGAACGTGATCGTCGCGGCGGGCACCGGCGGCCTCAGCCTCAGCGTCACGCCGGGGACCTGGACGATGGAGCCGGGCGGCTCGGTGGGGATCTCGGCCTCGCTCCTCGGCGTACCCCCGCTCTGCGACGTGACCGGCCCCGCCGTGGGATGGTCGTTGCCGGGGATCTCCCCGGAGCTCGCCTATCTGAACGCCTCCACGGGGAGCTCCGTCGAGGCGACCTCCAACGGCGTCGCCTACGGCCTCTTCACGGTCGACGCGGAGCTCACCGGCACGCTCTCCTGCCTGGAGAGCTCCGCGCCGATCTCCCTCTCCTCGAACGCGACGGTCACGGTGCTCGAGGGCCTCGCGCTGGGCGCGACGACCGCGACCCCGGACCCGGCCCTCCCCGGCGGGCCGGTCGAGGTCGGCTGGAGCCTTACCGGCGGGGTCGCCCCGTACGAGGTCACCGTCGACTTCGGGGACGGCACGTCGCAGACCCTCCTCCAGAGCACCCCGGGGCCCGGCTCCGTCGTCCACCGGTTCCCGGTCGGCGTCTTCGCCCCCCAGGTCTCGGTGACCGACGCGCTCGGACGCACTCTCACGACGAGCGAGGCCGATCCGCTGATCGCCTCGTACGGGCTCTCGGCCGGGATCCTCGCCTCGACCCCGACCCCGGAGGCGGGGCAGCCGTTCTGGCTGAACGCCTCCGTCGAGGGCGGGGTCGCCCCGTACGAGTACAGCTGGACCGTCGACGGGGTGAACCTCGCGGGCACCCCGGGGGACCCGGCCTCGGTCCGCCTCGATCCGACGCAGTCCGGCGAGCTCGCCGCCGCCCTCGTCGTCCAGGACTCCGCCTCGGGCTACAGCATCGCCGATCGACGCTTCTCGGTCGCGTCCCCCCCGGCCCTCTCGGCGAGCCCCGCCGTGCCGCTCGGGGAGATCGGCCGACCGTTCCCGATCGACGTCGATCTCACGGGCGGGGTCGCGCCGTACCGCCTCGACTGGAGCTTCGGTCCCGCCGGACCCTCGGGGACGGAGAACCGCAGCGCCAACGGGACGATCCTCCTCGCCCCCACCCTCTCCTCGGTCGGGCCGCTCCTCCTGGGCCTCTCGGTGACGGACGCCGAGAACGGCAGCGCCGTCGACACGCTCTCGGTCGGCCCCCTCGGCCTCCCGCCGTTCGTCGACCTCTCGCCCGCTCCCGACGACGCGGAGGCGGGCCTGCCGGTGCCGGTCGGGGCCCGGATTGTCGACGGCGTCCCGCCGTTCCAGTGGAGCCTGCAGCCCTCGCTCGACCTCGCGAACGCCTCGCCGCTCCAGGGCACGGCCTCCGCCGGCGCGAACCTCTCCTGGAGCGGTACGCCGACCGCCGGCGGGAACCTCACCGTCCGGATCTTCGTGCTCGACGCGCTCGGCGGCGTCGCCGAGGCGAACGAGAGCCTCGC
>JASHVI010000123.1 GCA_030039525.1 Thermoplasmata archaeon | reverse complement strand
GGCGTGGCGGTCGACCCGGCCGCCGGGGAGGCGTTCGTCGCGAACGGGGCCTCGGACAACGTCACGGTCGTGTCCGTGAGCACCCTCACGACCACCGGGAACATCTCGGTCGGGGCGGACCCGGTCGGCCTCGCCTTCGACCCGGCCTCGGACCGCCTCTTCGTCGCCGACCGGGACGGGTACACGATCTCCGTGATCGATCCCGGGACCCAGCAGGTCGTCGCGACGCTCGGGGCCGGGATCGACCCGTACGCCGTGGCGATCGACAACGCGACCGACAACGTCTACGTCACCAACCAGGGCTCGAACAACCTCACCGTCGTCAACGCCACGACCGGGCGGACCGTCGCCTCGGTCCCGATCGCCTCCGGCGGCTGGGGCTCGTTCTCCAACCAGCTCGAGGGGATCGCCTACGACGCGAACACCAGCCAGATGTGGGTCGGCGACGGGTGGTGGTACCTCGTCCTCGTGAACACCTCGACGGAGTCGGTCGCCGACTTCTACTCGGTCGACCCGTGCGGGCTGGCCTACGACAGCGTCGACCGCGAGATCGGGCTCACGAACACCCTCAACACGACCTTCGCGATCCTCTCGGGCCCCCGGGGCGGGCCCGGCGAGGGCAGCGCGAGGATCTCCGAGACCGGGCTGCCGACCGGCACGCCCTGGACCGTCGCGATCGACAACGGCTCGGCCACGACGCCGACCACCGCCTCCTCGCAGACGCTCGCCCTCAACTCGTACACTTCCTACACCCTGATCGTGCCGCCGACCGCGGGCTACGCGGTCGCCCGCCAGCCGATCTCCATCGGCACCAACGACAGCTCGATCCCGGTCGTCGTGAACGTGACGTTCGCCCGAACGGCCCTCTATCCGGTGCACTTCCTGGCGAGCGGCCTCTCGGCCGGCACCGGCTGGTCGGTCGGGCTCGGCGGGCAGCTGGGCACGACCTCCAGCGCGGCCATCGACTTCGAGGTCCCCAACGGGACCTACCTGTTCTTCGTCGGGCCGATCGACGGCTACCAGGTCCTGACGAGCAGCGGGAGCGTCACGATCACCGGGGCGCCGCTGAACGTGACGATCCGGTTCGCGCCGTCGAGCGGCTTCGCGCTGCAGTTCAACGAGACCGGCCTCGGCAACGGGACGGTCTGGTACCTCAACGCGACCGCCGGCCCGTCGGGGGCGACCCTGCCCGCCTCCGGCCCGATCGTCGGCTCCTTCGTGCTCCTCACCGGCTTTGAGAACGGGTCGTACGTGGTCTCCGTGCGGTCGGGCGACCCGCAGTACCGCACCCTCCCGATCCTCCGGTTCGCCGTCTACAACGGCACCCCCGACCCGTCCAACGCCACCACCATCGTCTTCACCGAGGTCACCTACGCCGTCCCCTTCCAGGAGTCCGGGCTGCCGCTCCCGGCCCTCTGGTCGGTCACCCTCGGGGGGGTGCGAGAGAACGCGACGACCGCCGGCCTCAGCTTCGAGGAGCCCAACGGGAGCCTGCTCTATTCCGTCGCGGCCCCGCCCGGGTACGCCGCGGACCCATCCACCGGCGTGGTCTCGGTCCACGGGGCGAGCCCGTCGACCGTGGCGATCGACTTCACGTCGACCGCGACCTACCCCGTCGACTTCCGGGAGCTCGGTCTCCCGACGGGCACCGGCTGGGCCGTGGCGATCGGGAGCCAGTTCGCCAGCTCGACGAACGCGAGCGTCACGCTCACCGAGCCGAACGGCACCTACGACTACGTCGTCCTGGACGTCCCCGGGTACACGGCGAACGACTCCGGGTCGGTCACCGTGCTCTCCGGCCCGAGCCAGGTCAACGTCTCCTTCCGGCCCGAGACCTACCCGGTGGTCGTCGTCGAGATCGGCCTGCCCGCCGGGACGAACTGGAGCGTCACCGTCTCGAACGCGTCGACGGGCTTCCGCACCACGGAGACGACGAACGGGAGCGCGCTCTTGTTCTACCTGCCGAACGGCACCTACGCGCTGACGGTCACCGTCCCGAGCGGCTACGTCGCGAACGTGACGACGGCGACCTTCAGCGTCGCCGGCCTGGTCTCCCGGGTCCCCTCGATCGGCTTCGCGCCCGTCGTCCTGCCGACCCGGGGGCCCAACGGCTCCCGCGTTACGGTGCCGATCGGCGCCGGCCCGAACCGCCCGGCATCGATCCCGATCGGGTACGGGCTGGTGGCGGTCGCGGTGGTTGCCGCGGTCCTGGGGGCCGCGCTCTTGATGGCCCGCCGCGTCCGCCCGCCGTCGGGATCGATCCTCGGACCCTCGGGGCCCCTGCCGGCCGATCCGTCGGTCCCGCCGATGGCCGCTCCGACGGGGAAGCCTCGGGACCCGCGCCGCCCGGCGGGCGATGGCCCGGCCGAGCCGCTGGACGACGTCTTCTGAGCGGGACGACGCGCGGGGGCCCTTTCCGGGCTACTTGTACGTCGAGTTGTGGACGTGGCCCTCGTCGTCGGTGATCGTGATGCACTCCCCCTCGCACTCGAAGAGGCAGGCCTCGCACACGATGCACTCGGGGCCGTTGATCGCGACGGAGCGCTCCGTCCGGAACTGGAACTTGGCCGCGACGCCGGGGTCGTCGACCACGTCGGGGAACTGGTCCCGGGGCTTCAGCTCGAAGACGTTGACCGGGCAGACGTCCCGGCAGTGGGCGCAGCCGGTGCACTTCGCCAACGCCACATCGACCTGAACCATTCCGGCTTCCCCGCGATTTCCACCGGCGGGCGATATTTAGGTTTTCGTTTGCGCCGGCGCACCGACCGTTCCCCGCCCTCCCCGATACCCGCAAGACTCCGAGGGGGATTCCCCGGCGGCCGGCCGTGGGCGACATCTGGATCGGGACGAGCGGCTGGGAGTACCCGGAGTGGGTCGGCCCCGTCTACCCGAGGCACGGCCGCGTCGACCACCTGAGGTACTACGCGAACCGGTTCCCGATCGTCGAGATCAACTCGACGTTCTACCGGCTCCCCCCGCCCGCCCACGCCGCCGCCTGGGCCCGCCGGACCCCCGCGGGCTTCCGGTTCGCCGCGAAGTTCCCGCAGGAGATCACGCACGAGCGCCGGCTGGTCGGCGCCTCCGAGGCGCTCGGCCGCTTCCTCGAGGTGCTCCGGCCGATCCGGGAGGCGGGGAAGTTCGCCGCGGCCCTCCTGCAGCTCCCCCCGTCGCTCGGGTTCGACGCGGCCGCGGTCCGGGCCTTCTACGAGGCGCTGCCGGCGGACCTGCCGGTCGCGGTGGAGTTCCGCGAGCCGACCTGGCTCGCGCCGGAGTCGTTCGAGCTCCTCAAAGAGTTCCGGCTCGCCTACGTCGTCGTCGACGAGCCGGTCCTGCCGATCCGGCTTGAGGTGACCGCGCCGTTCGCCTACGTCCGGTGGCACGGGCACGGGGCTCCGGTCTGGTACGACTACCGGTACGACGCGCCGGAGCTCTCCGAGTGGCTCCCGAAGGTGCGCGCGCTCGCCGAGCGATCGGAGCGGGTCCTCGGCTTCTTCAACAACCACTTCCGGGGCGACGCCGTCGCCAACGCCGAGGAGCTCCGGGGCGCGCTCGGCCTAGGGCCCCCCGGCTGGAGCCCCCGGCTCGACTGAGACGGGCCGCGGCGTCGGCCCGGAGTCGCCGTACTGCAGGAGCAGGGTCCGGCACTCCCGGCAGCGGTGGCCGGGGATGTAGACCATGCCGAAGGTGTTCGGCTTCGCCACGTCCTCCCCCCCGAAGGCGAGGCGGGTCCGCTCGAGGTACCACTTCGAGCCGCCGATGAAGCTCTCCGAGCCGAGGAAGCCCGGGGCCATCGGTTTGCCGCAGTTGGGGCAGTTGGGCATCGCGCGCGTCCGGCGCCGCCGGAATGCGTCGAGCAGGCGGGCGGTCTCGAATAAGACTTCCGATGCCCGGCGGAACGCGCCATCTCCGGGCCCGCCCGCTCGCCGGGAAACGGCCCCCGAACGCCCGTTTCGGGCTCCCCCGTCCGGCCCTTAAGAAACGCCGGCCGCGTCGAGCGCTCCCGAGCCCCGATGGTCGCGACGCCCCTCGCGGAGGACCCGATCTCGGTCCCCCCGGTCCTCCCGGTCCCCGCGGAGCCGGCGGTCCCGGTTCCGCCGTTCCCCCCGATCGCCCCGCCCCGGCCGGCGCCGCGGGCCCTCCGACGCTCCCCGAGGGCCCGCCCGCTCTTCCCGGCCGCGCCGGCGATCTATCCGTGGCTCGCCCAGCGGTTCTCCGACGGCGAGGGGACGCTCTGGGTCGGCCCGCCGAGGGCGGCGGAGGCGCTGCTCCGCGACGTCTTCGCGGGCGTCGTCGCCGCCGGCGGCCGCGTCTCGCTCCTCGAGGGGGCGAACCGGTTCGACCCGTACCGCGTCGCCGAGCGGGG
>JASHVI010000011.1 GCA_030039525.1 Thermoplasmata archaeon | reverse complement strand
CAGGTTCGAATCCTGGCCCCGGCAGCGATCCCGTCACGCGACGTCGGTGCCGATTGCGGTGCCGGTCATTCAAGGTGGAGCTCGCGGGCCAAGGCGTGATAGTACGCGATCACCGGCGCCTTCCGGAGCTCGTACTGGCCCCGGGAGATCTTCTTCAGGATCTTCTGTCGGACCAGTCGCCCGATGTACGGACTCTGGATCCCAAGGGACAGTATTTCGGAACTTCGCAACCGCGGCCTCCCCACGTCGGCGATCTTGGCGAACGCTCGAACGTCCTCATCGGAGGCCGACGCACACTCTCTCTCGAGCCAGCTCCCCCCCACCTGCAGGGCCGCCGGAACCGAAGCCCGGACTCGACCGACGTCGACGGTCGAGCCCTCGAGGAACGCCGCGTGGGCCAAGCACTGCACCAGGAAAGGGTAGCCGCGGCTGAGGCGGTGGACAAGCTCGACCGCGTCGGCCGTCCAGGCACCCCGAAGGTCGGCGGTACGAATCGGGGCGTTTAGCGCCTCGCCCGTTTCCGAGGGCGACAACTCCCCGATATCAAACCGGCCGGCCGAGAAGATCCGGGCGATTGGCGATGTGTTCGGCTGGGACAGGCGGTCGGCCAGCTCCACCCCTCCCGCCACGATCAGGACGATCGGAGCTCGCCCCTGAGTTTCGGCCATCGTCTTGAGCGCGCCGAGGCCGCTCGCGTCTAACAGCTCGGCATCATCGACGCACACCAACAGGAGGCCTCCATCGGGAAGGGAGTCGAGGCATTCTCGCCAGACCGCGAGGCCCGAGGTGGGTCGGGACGCTGCGCTGGCACCCAGCGTGACCCCGGTCCCCGCGATCGACAGTCCGTGCATTCGGGATAGGAAGGCTTGTACGCGGTCGCCGGCCCCGGCTCGGCTCTCCAACTGGCGCGAGACCTCTTGCACGATGCTGGCCAGCAGTCGGTCCTCTGAGCTGTGCAGACGGAGCGGGACCTCCACCACGAGGGCGTCGGAACGAGCGGCGATCGTGAGCGCCTGCAACTTCCGGAGGACCGACGTCTTTCCGCTGCCCCGGTACCCGTTGAGCAGGACCGCGGAGTTGCGCCCCAAGCGGCGCGCCTGTTCGAGCGCCTCAGTTGCCCGCCGAAGCACCGCCTCCCGGCCCGCGAACGTGTCGGGCGTCGCCGGCTGGCCGGGGACGTACGGATTCATCGCCCGGGGGAGATTGTTATGATATATATGGTTATATAACGAAAGAAAAGCGACGGAACCCGGGCGGGGCGTGGACGCCGGAGGCTCGGGAGGCGGGCGGGCCGGAAGTGGAGCATCCTGGGGTTGCGTCGCGCCGGTACGGGCCCCGATCCACGGGCGCCCGGGGCCAAGGTACACTAACCTCCGGCACGTAGACCCCTCCCGCGAGCGCCGGACGATGACAGGTAGATTTCGAGGTGGGAGCCGCCGCACAAAACCGGCCCGACTTCCCCGACGGGGCCGCGTGATCGGTCTCGGGGGGGTCTTCCTTCGCTCGAAGGACCCGGTTCGGTTGGCGAGCTGGTATCGCCGGCACCTCGGGCTGGCCGTGAGCCCTGGGGGCCAAGTCGCCACCTGGAGCTGGCCGAGCTCCGGGCGCCACCGAACCGGCAACACGCTCTGGGCGGCGCTCGCCGAGAACGACCGGGATTGGGGGCCGGCGAATCCGGCCGCCCAGCTGAACTATCGCGTGGACGACCTGGAGGCGGTCCTCGCCCGGCTTCGCCGCCGGGGGGTCACGGTGGAGGATCGCATCGACGTCTCGGCGTATGGCCGATTCGGCTGGGCGGTGGACATCGAGGGCAACCGATTCGAGCTCTGGGAACCGCCGGGGGTCTATCGCTCCCCGGAGAGGCACGTGCGGATGCGCTGAGCGCGTCGACCCGCGCCGGCTCCCTACGTCCGACCGGCGCCCGGACCCCGGCCCCCGCCCGGAAAGCTCACGGCGGCGATGGTCTGTCCGTCCGCAGCTCGCGTTCCCGGGTCCGGGCGAGGTGGGGGCCCGGAAGGAGCGACGATACGACGTCGCGCACCACGCCCCCCTCGTCGAGGAAGAAGGTGACCCGCTTCGCCATCCCGAGGAACGAGAGCACGCCGAACTGGCGCGCGATCGACTTGGTCGGGTCCGCGAGGATCGGGAACGAGGCGTGGCACTCCGTGGCGAAGCGCCCCTGGGTCTCAGCGGTGTCCACGCTGATCCCGACCACCTCGGCTCCCTTCGCCGAGAGCGCGGGCGCGATCTCGCCGAACTGGCGGGTCTCGAGGGTGCAGCCGGAGGTGAAGGCCTTCGGAAAGAAGTACAGGATCACGCGCTTGCCCCGAAGCGAGGAGAGCCGGAACGTCTGCCCCTTCGAATCGAGGGCCTCGAACTCCGGCGCCGGCGCTCCCACCGCGATCATCGCCGAACCAACTCCTCGGGAGCCTCGCCCTCGGATATCCTCCTAGTTCGGGGCGGAGCGCGGGTCCGGGGCGCCCGGGCGAGCCTGCCAACTTTGGGAGCCGTTCCCACCCGGCTCGCGGGCCCGGCCGCCCGAAGACGCCGCTCGATAAGCTGGCAGTACTCCTCCGAGACCTCGACCCCGATCCCCTGACGGCCGGTCTCGAGGCAGGCGAGGAGCGTCGAGCCGGAGCCGGCGAACGGATCGAGCACCGTCTCCCCGACGTAGCTGAAGAGCTTCAGGCAGCGTCGGGGCAGCTCGACGGGGAACGGCGCGGGGTGGCCGACGGCGCGCGTCTCCCCCCCGAAGGTCCAGACCCCGTTGGTCCATGCGATGAACTCGTCCCGGGAGATGTCGGAGGTCCCCTTCGAACGCTTCTCCCAGGTGCCCTTGTACAGGAGGACGATCATCTCGACCGGCGCGATCACGTACGGGGCGGAGGCGCTCTTCCACGAGCCCCAGGCGGTGCGTCGCGAGACGTTCTGCTCGTTCCAGACGACCGTGGCGAAGTACCGCCAGCCGAGCTCCTTCGCGATCTGGAGGACGTCGGAGTAGACGCTCGCCTGGCCCCCCTTGTTCTTGTCGAGGGGGAGGTTGAGGCAGAACCGGCCGTCGCTCCGGAGGAACCTGAGGCACCGCGCGAGCCAGCGCCGCGAGAAGTCGAGGTAGCGGTCGTACGGGATCCCGTCGTCGACCGTGGCGTACTGGACGTCGACCCCGTACGGCGGCGAGGTCACGATGAGATCGACGCTCTCGGGCGGAAGATCGATCCGGAGGAGGTCCTCGCAGTAGAGCGAGATGCCCTGGTGCGATAGGAACGGCGGCGGCCGACGGTCGGAGAGGATCGGCTCCACGGGAGCGCGGCCTCCACCGAACCCCATGGCCCGCCCGACCGGAACCGAGGCGGCCGCTCTCAAGAGGCTAACGCGGGTGCGGGGTCCGGGCCTCGCGTACCCCTACGGATGCCAGGTCGGTCCGCCGTAGCCGTCGGGGAGGGCCGGCGGGCTCGCTCCGCCGAGCGGGTCCGGACGGCGCACGACCGGTTGGCCCGATTTCGTGGCGAGGTACTCGGCGATCGCCTCGGCCGCCTGCTGCCCGGCGGCCATGGCGTGGACCACGGACTTGCCTCCCGTCGCGAAGACGCCCTCGACGTCGGTCATCAGGTGGACCCCGCGGCCCTGGGGCCACGCGTGCGAGACGGTGTCGAGATCGAGCTCGCCGGGGAGCCCGCCGGTCTCCGAGGTCTCCCCGGCCGCGACGATGACCGTGTCGCAGGCCACGGTCTCCTCCGACCCCGGCACCTCGACGAGCGAGGGGCGGCCCTTCGCGTCCGGTGGGCCCGGGGCGGTCCGCCGGAGCACGATCGCTTCCACCTGCTCGGAGCCGCGGATCTCCACCGGCGTCCGATTGAACAGGAAGGTGACCCCCTCCTGCTCGGCCTCGGTGAGCTCCTCAGCGCCGGCGGTCATCTCCGAGCGGCTGCGCCGGTAGGCCAGCCGCACCTCGCCCGACTGCGCGAGCCGGAGACTGCTGCGGACCGCATCCATCGCGACGTCGCCGCCTCCGACCACGACGACCCGCCGCTCCTTCCGGCCGAGGAGGCCCTCCGGGCCCTTGTTGAGGGCCCGCAGGAACGGAAGCGCCGGGAAGACCCCGGGAAGGTGCTCCCCCGGGATGCCGAGGCCCCGCGCTCCGGAGGCGCCGATGGCGAGGAAGACCGCCCGGTACCCCTCCGCGAGCAGGCTCTCCGGGGTGAAGTCGACGCCGGCCTTCTTGCCGACGACGAAGGTGATGTCGAGGTTCTGGAACCGGGCGAGGTCCTGGTCCAGCTCGGTGCCGTCGAGGTGGTACTTCGGGATCGTCTCGACCTGCCCGCCGAGCCAGGGCTGCAGCTCGTAGACGGTGACGGGATACCCGCGGAGCGCGAGGTCCCAGGCGCAGGTGAGGCCGGAGGGGCCGCCCCCGACCACGGCGACGCGCTCGGTCCGCGGGGCCGACGGGACGTAGAGGAGCTGCGAGCGACCGAGCTCGATCGCGGCCCGCTTCAGGTGCCGGATCGCGATCGGCACCCCCTTGCCGCCCATCACGCAGTCCTCCTCGCAGTAGTGGTAGCAGGTCTTGCAGAGGA
>JASHVI010000122.1 GCA_030039525.1 Thermoplasmata archaeon | reverse complement strand
GAAGGCGTTGTAGAGGGAGATGACGACCGGCATGTCGGCGCCCCCGATCGGGAGCGTCATCAGGAATCCGAAGCCGAGGGCGAGCAGGAAGAGGAGCGCGAAGAAGAGGGTCGCCCCGGGGCCGAGGGTCGGCGCGGCGAGGAGGAGGACCCCGGCGGTGATCGCGATCGCGAGGACGGCGAGGTTGACGACCTGCTGGCCGGGGAAGGTGATCGGGCGCTGCCGCATCCAGCCCTGGAGCTTCAGGAAGGCGACGACGCTCCCCGCGAAGGAGACCGAGCCGATGATCCCGCCGACGACCGCAAGGTCGGAGAGCCCGAGGCCGCCGGCGCCGCCGAGGAGCTCGACGGCGGCGATCCCGGCCGCCGCCCCGCCGCCCATCCCGTTGTAGATCGCGACCATCTGGGGCATGTCGGTCATCGCGACGCGCTTCGCCGCGATCCAGCCGATCCCGCCGCCGATGGCGACGCCCCCGAGGATGAGGGCGAGGTTCTCGAACGAGGCGGAGAGCACGCTCGGGGCCACGAAGGTGACCGCGATCGCCACCAGCATCGCCGCCCCGGCGGCCACGATCCCCGTGCGGGCCGTCTTCGGGCTGCTCATCTGGCGGAGCGCCACGACGAAGAAGATCGACGTGACGAGGTAGACGGGCTGGATCTCGTTGGTGAGGTCGAGAACCATCTAGCCCTCCGGCTTCTTCGGGGCCGCGGGGCGGGAGCGCTGGAACATCTCGAGGATCCGCTCGGTGACCGCGTAGCCGCCGGTCACGTTCGCGGCGGCGAGCACGACCGCGATGAACCCGAGGATCCGCTCCTCGGTGGTCGTCGCCGCGCCGAGCGCGACGATCGCCCCGACGAGGACGACGCCGTGGATGAAGTTCGACCCGCTCATCAGCGGGGTGTGGAGGATCACCGGGACCCGCGAGATCACCTCGTAGCCGGTGAACGCCGCGAGGACGGCGATGTAGAGGGCGAGCCAGTCGGCGTTGATCACTTGCGGGCCTCCAGGAGCGCCTTCGTCGGCGCGTGGCGGACCTCCCCCCCGGTGGTGAGGAGGCTCTGGGCGAGGATCTCATCCGAGAAATCGGAGACGAGCGCCCCATCCTTCGTGAGGAGGAGCCCGAGGAAGGCGGAGACGTTGCGGGCGTACATCTGGCTCGCGTTGAAGGCGACCCGGCTCGGGAGGTCGAGCGGCCCGAGGATCGTGACGCCGCCGGACTCGACCGAGCCGCCCGGCTTCGTCAGCTCGCAGTTGCCCCCGCCCTCGGCGGCGAGGTCGACGATGACCGAGCCCGGACGCATCTTCGAGACGGTCGGGGCGAGGACAAGGCGGGGCGACGGCCTCCCCGGGATGGCGGCCGTCGTGATGACGACGTCGGCCTGCGCCACGGCGGCGGCGACCATTTCCTGCTCCTTCGCCTTCTCTTCCGGCGTCAGCTCCCGCGCGTAACCCCCGCCGCCTTCGGCGTTGATCGCGAGCTCCAGGAACTTCGCCCCGAGGCTGCGGACCTGCTCCCCCGCAGCCCGCCGGACGTCGTAGGCCTCGACGATGGCACCGAGGCGGCGGGCCGTCGCGATCGCCATGAGCCCGGCGACGCCGGCCCCGAGCACGAGGACCTTCGCCGGCCGGATCGTCCCGGCGGCCGTGGTCAGCATCGGGAGGAACTTCGGGGAGAGGGCGGCCGCCTGCAGGACGGCCGCGTAGCCGGCGACCGTGGCCTGGGAGCTCAGCGCGTCCATGACCTGCGCGCGCGTGATCCGCGGGACGAGCTCGAGCGCGAAGGAGGTCGTGCCCGCCTCCTTCAGGGCGGCGACGATCTCGAGGGACCGGCTCGGGTTGAGGAGTCCGACCACGATCGCCTTCGGCGCCAGCGCCGCCACGTCCGCCTTCGGCGGAGGCTGGACCCTCAGCAGCAGGTCCGCGGATCCGACCAGGGCCTTGTGGTCCTCGACGATCTGCGCTCCGGCGGCCCGGTAGCTCTCGTCCGGGTAGTACGCTCCGGCCCCCGCGCCCGCCTCGACGGCGACCGTGTGGCCCGCCTTCACGAGGGGTCCGAGGACCTCCGGGACGAGCGCCACCCGACGCTCCCCCGGCGCCGTCTCCTTCGGGACCGCGATCCGGACCGCCATGAAGCGCAGGCGCCCGGAGTTCGGGGGCTTTTTACGGTTCGCGCTCGCGAAAAGCGGGCACCGCGCGGGGTCGCTGGGGGCGGGCTAGGCCCGCCGGTACTCCGCGGCCCAGGCGGCGCACCGGGCTCGTTCGCCGACCGCGTCGAACTCGGAGGGCTCGGCGGCCTCGAGGCGCCATGCCGGGGCGAAGGCGTGGTCGAGCTCGTCTCTCGTGATCCGTCGCGGGGGTCCCCATCCGGGGGGCTCGCGGTCGCTGAAGCAGAGCAGGAAGAGCCGGGCCCCGGGGTGGGCGACGCTCCCGAGGCTCTCAGCGTACCGGACGCGCTGGTCGTCGGCGAGCGTGTGGAACAGCCCGCAGTCGAGGATGCTCCGGAAGGCGCCGCGCGCCGGGTCGAGGTCGAAGGCGTCGGCCTCGTGGAAGAGCGCGTGGTTCCGCCGGAGCGTCGCCTTCTCCCGGGCGCGCCGGATCGCCGTGCGCGAGAGGTCGACCCCGACCACCGGATGGCCCCGTTCCGCGAGGTACAGGCTGTTCTCGCCGGTGCCGCA
>JASHVI010000121.1 GCA_030039525.1 Thermoplasmata archaeon | reverse complement strand
CGTACTGGTGGGTCACGTTCTCGGAGGCGGCGGAGAGGGTCGAGTTCACGACCATCCCGTTCCCGAGGCTGAGGCGGTACTGGTACGGGGCGACCCCGCCGGCGACCGAGGCGTTGAACCACAGGGTCGAGCTCGGGGTCCAGTAGGCCGTGTCGTTGGGCCCGTTCAGGGTCGCCGAGAGCGTCGCGAGGGCGGGGGAGGCATCGACCGGGCCGGCGGCGGCGGACGAGCGCCCCGCCGCGTCGGTCGCCACCGCCGTCAGGTCCCAGCCGTAGCCGTCCCCGCCGAACGACCAGTCGACGGTCCCGGTCCCCTCGACGTTCGTGGTCTCCACGACGGGGCTCCCCGGGCGGGTCGCCTCGAGCGTGAAGTTCGTGACGGCGGAGTCGTTGTCCCAGAGCGAGATCCGGTAGCCCCCGCCGATCGCGGTGACGTTGGCGGCGGAGAAGTCAGGGGCCGGCGGGTCGGGGAACAGGCAGGTCGAGCCCCCGCCCGCGTGGTCCGCCACGCCCCGGACGGGGGCCGTCAAGAAGCCGCCCGGCGACGCGCCCCGGAGCCAGTAGTAGAGCGGGCCGTGGCTCGCGAAGCTGTATGAGAGGCTCCCGGAGAAGTTGCCGTCCGAGGAGCCGTTCTCGGTCCCGGGATCCTCCACGAGCGGGACGCTCTGCACGGAAGGGGTCGAGGAGGAGAAGCAGGAGTACCCGGTGAGCTCGCCGTCGGCGAGCCCCGCGAGGGAGGAGATCCGGGCCGTGACGTTGAGGCCGGAGGAGCTCGAGACGTTCGAGAGGGAGGAGAGGGAGACGGCCGGGATCGCGGGACCCGGCGCGCCCGAGGCCGAGTACTCCGCGGGGCTCCCGAAGGTCCCGGTCGCCGCGGGCGGGGCATCGATCGACAGGGAGGCGACGCCGCCCTGCCCGACGAGCCCGAGGTCGGGATAGTAGCCCGTCCCGCCGTCGTCCTCGAAGCCCTCGCAGGGGTAGGCGGCGCTCGCGCCGCTGCAGGCCCCCGACGTGGAGAACGGCTCGACGGTCGGATAGGGGTCGGTGTAGGCGCCGGTCGAGCCGTTCCAGGAGTCGAGGGCGGTGACCGTCGGGAGCCCGGTCGACTCGGTCGCCGGCCCGTCGTACGAGTCGCAGGCGCTCGGGAGCGCGCTCTGGCTCGGGCACAGGTACGCGACCAGGGAGAGGGCCGGACCCTCCGCCCAGGCGCCGCTGCCGGCGGTGGAGGCGGCGTCGAGCGGCTCGATCAGCTGGTCGCCGACCGAGTCGGCGCGGTCGTAGCTCCACGAGAGGCTGTCGGCGGGGCGCGTCGTGTCGTTGACGAAGACGTCGAGCCCCCCGAGGCCGCCCGGGCTGCCGACGAACGTGAGGTCGAGGAGGTCCCCCGGGGAGAAGGTGCCCTCGGTCGAGCTCCTGAGGCCGACCCCGGAGCGGACCGCCTCCTCCTCGCAGAACTGCCGCGAGCTCCCCGGGAGGGTGAAGAGCGCGCTCGCGTTCTGGCACCGGGGGTCGCAGGAGCCGCCGGCCACCAGGTCCCAGACCGGCGCCCACAGCGACCAGTCGGGGCTCGCCGAGGGCCCGCGGCCGCCGTACGGCGGGACCAGGTCGAGCGTGAGGTAGGAGGCCCCGTCGACCGAGCAGTTGACGCCGGAGACCTCGAGCGAGACCCCGAAGCCGTCGATCGCGCGCTCCGGAGAGCCCGAGGCCGGCAGCTGGACGGAGAGCGAGAACCGGGAGGCGGAGCTCGGGGCCTCCGAGAGGAGCCCGACGCCCGCCTCGTCGGCCCCGAGAAGGCAGGCCCCCTCCTCGGAGGGGTCGAGGGCGATCGGGAGCTCCGGACCCTCGTACAGTTCGCCGAAACGCCCGGCGAGCCCCCCGCAGGAGACCCCGGGGGAAGGCCCGGCATCGGCCCGCTCGGCCGCCCGGATCGCCGGTTCCACGTCGAGCATCGGGAGGGCTTCCCGGGGCGCGGAGGTCGAGAGGACCGGCCGGGGCGTAGCGCCCGTCAGGACCCCCGACGCCGGCCCCGGGAGGAGCCCCGCGACGGCGGCGGCGAGGAGCAGCAGGAGGGGGAGGAGCGAGCCCCTCCGGAGGCGCGGGCGCATCTCGGCGCTCCGAACCCGGTGCGGCACTTAAACCGATGTCCCGAAAGCCGCGGTCCGCTCGGAGTCTCCCCGGGACCGGCTCCGGTGCCGTAGGGGGCGCCGGAGCCCGCGAGAGGGCCCCGGCCGAGCGCGGGTTCCCGGGAGCTCAGCGGGAGGAGTCTCCCTCGCTCCACTCGGACCCGGAGGGGTCCGTCGAGCCGGCGTCCTGCGCCGGCTCCTCCGCCATCCCGCCGGAGGCCTCCGAGGAGCCCCCGCCGCCGCGGCGGCGCATCAAGAGGACGACCCCCGCGACGAGCAGGAGCAGCACCGCGACGACCACCGCCCCGAGCAGCGAGGCCGGGAAGCCCGCCGAGGTGATCGTAGTGCTCGTTTTGGTGGTGCAGTTCGCGAGCGTCGGATCGTTCGTGCAGTTCTGGACCACCGAGGTCGGGGAGAGGGTCACGTTGAGCGTCGCGGAGGTGTGTCCTGCGACCAGTGCGGGGACCGTGACGGAGAAGTCCTTGTAACCGGTCGCGGTCACCTCGACGACGTACTCCTTCCCCGACAGGACGGAGATGTTGAAGACCC
>JASHVI010000120.1 GCA_030039525.1 Thermoplasmata archaeon | reverse complement strand
TCGGAGATCGACCCGCCGGCCACGTTCGCCGATCCTCCGACGCCGAGCCGGCGGAACTCGACCTCCTTCGCCTCGAGGTGGCCGCCGACCTTCACCTGCCCGCCGACCAGCCGGCCCCGGGCCTCGAGCCGGCCGCCCGCGGCCGCGCTCTCGAAACGAAGCTCCCCCTCGGCGAGCAGCTCCCCGCCGACGTCCAGGCGCCCGACGTCCCCGGCACCCCCGATCCGCAGCCGGCGACCGACGTTGACGCTCGGGGCGCGCAGCCCGCCGGCGACCTCGAGCGAGGCCCGGGGGGCGTCGACCTCCTCCGCCTCGAGGGAGCCGTCGACGACGAGCCGACCCCGGCCCAACTCCAGATGGGCGCACCGGAACGAGCCGAGCAGGTGGGCGTCCCCCGCGAACCGCGCGTTCCCGGTCACCCGGACCCCGTCGGCCGCCGAGGGCGTGATCTCGACGTGACGGCCGGCCTCGAGCGATCCCTCGACGAGGCCGAGCCGGACCTTGGAGCCCGCCGGAAGTCGGACGTCCGTCATCGAGCCAGCGAGCGGGTCGGCAAGTAAAGGGGTAGCTCACCGCCGGTGAACCGGTCCGGTGAGCGGCCGGGGTCCGGAAGGAGTCTCCGGGAGGGGCCCCGACGCGGCTTTGTCACCGGCGCCCTCCGGGGCCGTGGCCGACTCCTTCGCCCGGCTCCGGGCCGAGGTCGTCGACTGCCGGCGCTGTCCGAGGCTCGTGGAGTTCCGCGCTAGGATGGCCCGCGACCGCGCGGGCGCCTCCCGACCGGAGGCGTACTGGGACCGGCCCGTTCCCGGGTTCGGCGACCCGGAGGCCCGGCTCGCGCTCGTCGGGCTCGCGCCCTCCGCGCGGGGGGCGAACCGCACCGGACGGCCCTTCACGGGGGACCGCTCGGGGGAGTTCCTCGTCCGGGCCCTCTACGACGCCGGATTCGCGAACCGGCCGACCTCGACGGCCCGCGCCGACGGGCTCGTCTACCGGGACCTCTACCTCACCGCCGCGGTACGATGCGTTCCGCCGGACAACCGGCCGACCCCCGCGGAGCGCTCGAACTGCGCCCCGTTCCTCGCGCGCGAGCTCGCCCTCCTGGGTCGGTTGCAGGCGATCCTGGCGCTCGGCGGCTTCGCCTGGGACGCGGTGCGGGAGGTGGCGGGTCGGCTGTACGGCACCGACCCGCCCCGGGTCCCGTTCGCCCACGGGGCGTTCGCGACGCTCGGGCCCGGGCGCCCGCAGCTCTTCGCCTCGTACCACCCGAGCCCCCAGAACACGCAGACCGGCCGCCTCACCTCGGCGATGCTCGTCGAGCTGCTCGAGCGGATCCGCGGCGGCTTCCCCGACGGTGCGCGCTCCGCTCGGCAACGTTAACCCCCGCGCCCCGTCCTCGGGCCGTGGGCGAGTTCGAGCTCCTCGTGCGCGACGGGCTCGCGCGGCTCGGCCGCCTCGAGACCCCGCACGGACCGGTCGAGACGCCCGCGCTGCTCCCGGTGGTCCACCCGGACCCGGCGCGCCAGCCGATCCCCCCGAGGGAGCTGCGGGCCCGGTTCGGGCTGGGGGCGGTGATCACCTCGGCGTACATCACGTCGCGGAGCCCGGCGCTCGCCGCGATCGCCGAGGAGCGAGGGATCCACGGGCTCCTCGGCTTCGACGGCCCGGTGATGACCGACTCCGGGGCCTTCCAGCAGCACGCCTACGGGTCCATCGAGGTCGCCCCGGAGCACATCCTCGCCTTCCAACGCAGGATCGGCTCCGACATCGCGACCGTCCTCGACGTCTTCGTCGAGCCGACCGCCTCGGAGGAGGAGGCCTCCGCCGGGGTCGAGGAGACCGTGCGGAGGGCGAAGGAGGCCCGGCGGGTCACGCGGGGGCTCCTCGCCGTGCCGGTCCAGGGGGGTCCGTACCCCGGGCTCCGGGAGCGCTCGGCCGCGGAGGCCTCGGAGCTCGGCGATGTCCTCGCGATCGGCGGGGTCGTCCCCCTGCTCGAGCAGTACCGGTTCCCCCAGCTCGCCCGGGTGCTGATCGCGGCGCGTCCGCAGCTGCGGCCCGACGGGGTCGTCCACCTCTTCGGGACGGGCCACCCGATCTCCTTCGCCTTCGCGGCGCTCTTCGGGGTCGACCTCTTCGATTCGTCGGCCTACCTCAAGTTCGCGCGTCGCGGGAGCCTCATGTTCCCCGACGGGACCGTCGGGATCGAGGCGATCCGCGAGGCGATCTGCGGGTGCGCGCTCTGCGGCGCGCGGCCCCTCACCGAGGTCGCGAAGCTCCCGGGGCCCGAGCGGGAGGTCGCGATCGCGGAGCACAACCTCTTCCAGTGCTCCCTCGAGATCGCCCGCATCCGCCAGGCGATCCGCGACGGGGCGCTCTGGGAGCTCGCGGAGCGACGGGCCGCGGCGCACCCGGCGCTCCAGGCCGGCCTCCGGGCGGCGGTCCGCGGCGTCCGGGTCTTCCTCCCGACCGAGCCGGACAGCCGCCCGTCGTTCCGGGCGGTCGGGGCGACCAGCACGCTGAGGCCCTCGGTGATCCGGTTCCTCGCCCACGCCCAGGTGTTCCGGACGGGGAAGGGGCCCTACCGGGCGCTCTCGCCCCGGACGCTGACCCCCGGGGCGCTGCGCGGGCTGCCGACGGCGGACCGGAGCGGCGCCCCGATCTTCTGGGAGGTCGCGACCCCGGTGGG
>JASHVI010000119.1 GCA_030039525.1 Thermoplasmata archaeon | reverse complement strand
CGCCGGAACGTCGCGAGCCAGTCGCATGCTCCGATTGTCGAAGACCTCCGCGCGGTTCTCCTCGACCATCCGCCGGAAGAGCTCGAGGTTCTCCCCGGTCAGGGCCGAGCACCAGAGGGACCGAAGGCGATCGAACGCGGCCGGAACGTCTCCCCGGGTCCAGGCCTCCGAGACCCTCTGCGATTCGGCGTTGTCGTAGTCCAGCGCCGTCTGTTCCTCGGGGGAGTACGGCGGTTCGAAGCCCCCGGACAGCCCCGGAGCGAGCAGCAGCAGCCCGTTCACGCGATCGGGGTGATCGAGCGCGAAGTCGACCGCGAGCGCTCCACCCATGCTCGAGCCCACGAGGAAGGTCCTCGGCACCGCCAAGTGGTCGAGCAGCGCGAGGAGGTCGTCGTTGTACGCGAAGGGACCCGACGCGGGGGTGGAGCCGCCGAACCCGCGGAGGTCGAAGCGGATGGCTTGGTGGTCCCGCGCGAGCGCCGGGAGCTCCCGGTCCCACATCCGGGCATCGGCGATCACCGAGTGGATGAAGAGCACGGGCCCTCCGGAGCCTCGCACCTCGTAGGAGAGCCGGCCCCCGGGGACCTCGAGATGCCTTCCGGAACGGGAGGAGGAGCTCGGCTTCTTCGTGGCCGTCATCGTACCGGCACCCTCAGCGTCCGTGATACATGAGCCCCGGTGGGGGGTCCGGAAACGGCCCGGGGAGCGACGTCGACGCAGGCCGGTGACCTCGCGCGATCCGGCTCCGGGACCCCCCGGAGGTCCGCGGCGGGGCGCTCCGACGCCGGGGTAGGGAAACGGCCGCCCGGGCGTCGGACCGCGGCGCCGGAAGCCTCGGGGGCCCGGTCCGGATGGTTCGGCCTCGGGGGACGAGCGAGAGGGCAGCCTCGAGGTTTATCTATGATGAATATCATCCGAGGTCGCTCCCGTTCCGGGTGGGTTCGGAGCCTCCCGGGCGGAAGTGGAGAGAGAAAGGCGACATGGGAGAGAACGGAGCGAGACCAGGACGAACCTCGAGCTATCGTCAGCGGGGGAAGCTGACGGCTCTGACGGGAGTGGGCGTGATGGCGCTGTCGCTCATCATGATCCTCTCGCCGGCGTCGGCGGCGGCCTCGGCGGGCCTCGTGATCACCGCGAAGTATCACGGGGTCGCGGTGCCCGAGAACTACCTCGACACCTACGGGTGCGGGAAGGCGAAGACGGTCCAGCCGTGGAAGTTCGACCTCAAGACGGGCGTCGGCGGGTCCTCCAGCACCGGAAGCGTCGGTGAGTGCAAGAAGACCCTCGATGGCGTCGGCACGTCGAGCGATGCAGAGCAGGGCGGCGGCTTCGAGGTCGCCATCCCGTTCAAGGTGACGGCCTCCACGACCAACGTCACGGCGAACATCGCTTCGAAGGTCGCGCTCACCCTGAAGGCGAGCAACGGTGTGGCCAGCAACACGGCCCCGGCCCCCAAGTGCAATGACGCGACTCCGTTCTCGGAGTTCGATGCGTTCTACGAGTGGAACTACAGCCTCACGCCGTACGGGTACTACGACTTCAACGACATCAACTACTCGGAGTACTACAACTCGACCTCGTACAGCTACGCTTACACCTACGGCAACGCGGCCACCCCGTCGCCGTTCAACCTGAACAACACCACGCTGGAGGAGCTCGTCGACTACTCGGGGATCTCGGGCTACTGCGAGGCGGAGACGTTCATGTACCTGGACCAGGACGTCGACCTGGTCGACAACACGAACGGCACGTACATCCCCGCGACCAGTGGGAACCTGCTGGACTATGCGGACTTCTTCATGTACACCTACACGGACATCGACTATGTCTGCGGGTACGACTTCTACTGGTACGGCCCGTCGAACTACACCTTCGGGAACACGACCTCGATGTGCATCAGCTACAACACCACGAGTTCGTACATCGATTACGACGCTGAGGTCGGCCCGAGCTACACGTACACCTACACGTATTCCTCGGGGACCAACAACACGATGGTCTACTCGCTGCCGACGAACGCCTTCGCGAGCTCGACCAGCTGGGACTACTCGTTCGTGGCGAGCCACCACTACTCGTTCGAGTGGTCGGTCTACATGTACATCTACGGCTACGACTCCTGGAAGAAGGGCTCGGCTTCGTGGGCGTTCAACGCGGCCACGGGTGGAGACGGGATCAAGTTGACCAACCTCTCGCTCACCTAGGCGAGACCACCCAGGGGCGGGTCCCGGGGGTTAACCCCTTGGAGCCCGCCCTCCAACCTATTCCTAATTTCTGATATCGACTCGTAATCCTAGCTGGGCCCACGGCGGGCCCGTCGGCCCCCGCGCCATGGAGACACCGCGGATTGCCCGGAACCCCTATCTCAGGAAGCCACGCGGGCCGCTAGGGCTCGGGTGTAGCGTGGTAGATGGCGAAGTGGGCGTAGCAAAGGTGGAGGACTCGGCTTTCTCCCCCGCCCGCGACCCGGCCCCTGGCGGTCCGGAGAGCCGAGCAGCCCTTCCCGAGCTGCTCGCGATTCCACGGGTTGAGCCCCAGCGGATCGTAAAACGCGATAGCCGCCGCGAACTCGCACGAGCGGCCCACTTCCCACTGGGGGGTGAGCTCGGCTGGCGACATCCGCACTTCGATCCGCCCGTTCCCCTTTCAGGGTTCCGACCTCGTCCGCGCCGCAACGAAGGGGATCGGGGTGTGGCCGAGCTGGGACCTGACTTCGACAGAAGTGCTGGTTTCTCGAGGAGAAACCCGGT
>JASHVI010000118.1 GCA_030039525.1 Thermoplasmata archaeon | reverse complement strand
GGTGGGCGCCGCCGCCGAACGGGTGGTTGACGGGGTTCATGGCGACCCCGCGGACCTTGAAGGCCGCCTTCGCGATCGTCCGGTAGGCGAGGACCTTCTTCCCGGCCTTGATGAACGGACGCTCGCCCCGGCCGCCGCCCCCGATGGCGCCGACCTCGGCCCGGCAGGTGGCGAGGAAGCTCCGGAACGCCCCCGAGGGGAGCTGGATCGTCACCTCGCGGCCCGAGTGGGCCGTGACGAGGGCGCTGGTCCCCGCGGCGCGGACGAGGCGACCCCCGTCGAACGGCTTCACCTCGATGTTCGAGACGAGCGTCCCGTCGGGGATGTCCGAGAGCGGCAGGATCGATCCCCGCTCGACGTTCCCGGAGCCGAGGGCGACCTTGTCCCCGGTGGCGATCCCCGCCGGGGCGAGGATCCGGAGCTTCTCGCCGGAGGGCCCTCGGAGCTCGGCGACGGGCGCGGTGCGGCCGGGGGCCTGCCGGACGTCGAGGACGCGGGCCTCGCCGACCGTGGAGGGCGCGGGGAGGTAGACGGCCCCGTGGTGCCGGTGGCTCGGGCTCCGGTACGGGCCCGTGCCGCTGCCGCGCCGCCGGGAGATGATGCGCTTACCCATCAGAACACCCCGGCCCGGGAGCCGATGTCCTCCGCCGAGAAGTCGGAGCGGAAGCGGACCGTCGCGATCTTCCCCTCGCGCACGATCTTGACGTTGACCTTCGCGACGCGGCACTGGTAGGTCTGCTCGACCGCGCGCTTGATCTCCGCGCGGTTCGCGCGGGAGTCGACGACGAACTCGAGCTTGTTCTGCCGCTCCATCTCGTCCATCGACTTCTCCGTCACGTACGCGTGCAGGAGGATCCGGTGCCTCAGCGCCGTCACGGGGCCGCCTCCCCGAGCCGGGAGCGGAGCCCCTCGACCGCGGTCTTCGAGAAGAGCGTGAGGCGTCCGGCGTCCCCGCCCGGCGCCAGGTCCTCCGCCGAGAGCCGGTGGACCGGGACGACGTCGACCCCGGGGAGGTTGCGGAATCCGAGGCCCTTCCCCGGAGCGCTGGTGACCACGAGGATCCCCCGGGCGCGCTGCAGCCGCCGGCCCCGCCGCTTCCCCCGGCCGGCCCGCTCGTGGACGGAGCGCTCGGCGCGGGCGACCTCCTCGAGGAGCTCGAGCCGTCCGAGGAACTTGCGGGCCGCCGCGGTCGAGTCGATCTCCTCGACCGGGTCGGCGACGACGACGGGGAGCACGAGCTCGGCGGGGACCGGGTGGCCCCGGCGCCGGGCCAGCTCGACCTCGCGCGTCGCGGCGAGCGCGGAGGCGAAGGCCCGCCGGCGCTCCTTCACGTTGATCTTCTTCTCCCAGATCGTCTCGACGCGCGGGGGATGGGCCGCGCCGCCCCCGACGGTGTTCGGCGCCTGGGCGCCGCGCATCCCGCCCATCAGCCGGGGCGTACGCGCGACCCCGCGCCCCTTGCCGGACCACTCCACCGAGTGGCGACGGCCCGCGGTCGGGGAGGTCCCGTGGGGCTGGCGGCGCCGGGCCCGCGCCGCGTTGACCGCCCGGCGGATCAGGTCGGGTCGGACGGCCGCGGAGAAGGCGAGCGGGAGCGTCAGTTGCTCGCCGGCCTTCCCGTCGAGGCCGACGACGTGGACCCGGTGGTGGTGCGTCGCGTGTTCGTGCGGGGGTCGCTCCGTCCCCGCCGGGGCCGCGTCGCTCATACCCCCTGCTTCGAGCGCGTGCTGAAGTACCGGATGTCGACCTTCTCGACGGCCCCTCGGCGGCTGCGGATCGGGAGCCGGAAGCGGACGAGCCGCTTCGTCGGTCCCGGGAGGGAGCCGTGGAGCACCATCACCGAGGAGCGGACCTCCCCGTAGTGCGGGAAGCCGCCCGCCGGGGTGACCGGGTCCTTCTTCGGGTCCTCGACGAGCTTGAGGACCCTCAGGTTGTAGGCCGTCCGGCGGTGGTAGCCCATCTGCCCCGCCTGCGGGATCCGGTAGGTGATGAAGCTCGGGTTGTGCGGCCCGAGCGTCCCGATCATCCGGCGGTGCTTCGAGTTCTTCCTCGGCTGGAGCTTGACCCCCCAGCGCTGAATGTGCCCCTGGAAGCCCTTCCCCTTCGTCACGCCGACGGCGTCGAGGAAGGTCCCCTCCTTCGCCACGTCCTGGGCGGAGATCTCCTTGCCGAGCTGCGCGACGGCGTAGGCGCGGCGGGCCCCGAACGGCTCGCCCCCGACGCGGACCTCGAAGATCTCCGGGACCTTCGAGGGAACGCCCGAGATGAGATGCGGCTGCGTGTGGACGATGAGGCGGACCTCGTCGGCCTCGGTCTTCCCGAAGGCCTCGGCGCCCTCCTCGGGCGCGTCCATCGCGAGCGGGAGGCGCTTCCTCAGCTCCTTCGGGCTCGACCCGGCCCAGGTCTCCGCGACGACGCGGGAGCCCATCGGGGAGCTCCGGTAGAGCCGCGCCCCCGCGACCCGGAGCGGCGGGACCTCGATCACCGTGACCGGGACCGAGACCTCCTGCCCGGCCGTGGTCGACCGCTTCCGGTAGTCGACGATGAAGGCGTGGGTCATGCCGACCTTGTAGCCGGCGAATCCCTCCGGACCGGCCTCCTTCGGGCCCGGGGGCCAGGAGCGGATCCTCGGGACCGGTCGCGCGGAGCGCGATCGGGGGGAGAAGCCGAGGGAACCTCGGCGCGGGCGGTGACGGGCCATTGCTCGGGAACTACCCCCTCCGGGGGGTCGAGGGGAGAAAACGTACCCTATATAACGGCTGGTGAAACGCGACCTCCGCACCCCGAAAAACGGTGCCGGGCCGAGAGAGATTCGGTCGCCGGAGGATCGGCCCCGCGAACGCGCGCGTTCGGCGTCGGAGGGCCCGGGGCGACGAGGATCCGACGACGGCGCGCGAACGTTAACTCTCGGGGGCGGTGACCGGGGCGTGGCCCCCGCGGCGGCACCCCCGGCGCTCGCGACCGTCGGACTCCGGGAGATCGAGGAGGCGCGCGCCCGCCTGGAGGGGCGCGTCCGGCGCACGCCGACGGTGCCCGCACCGGAGTTCGGCCCGCTCCGCTCCGAGGGGCTCTTCCTGAAGCTCGAGTGCTTCCAGCGGACGGGCTCCTTCAAGATCCGCGGCGCGACGAACAAGATCCTCAGCCTCAGCGAGGCCGAGGCGAAGCGCGGGGTCGTCGCGGCCTCCGCCGGCAACCACGCCCAGGGCGTCGCGTGGGCCGCCCGGGACCGCGGCATCCCCGCCACGATCGTGATGGCCCGCACCGCCTCCCCGCTGAAGGTCCGGGGGACCCGGGAGCTCGGCGCCCACGTGGTGCTCCACGGCAACGACTACGAGGAGGCCCACCAGGAGGCCGACCGGATCGCGCGCGAGACCGGCGCGACGGTCGTCCACCCGTTCGACGATCCGTGGGTCATCGCGGGCCAGGGGACCGTCGGCCTCGAGATCCTGGAGGCGGTCCCCGACGTCCGCCGCGTGGTCGTCGGTGTCGGCGGCGGCGGCCTCATCTCGGGGATCGCCGCGGCGATCCACGGCCGGCGGCCCGACGTCGAGATCGTCGGCGTGAAGCCGGCCGGCGCCGACACGCTCGGCCCCGCGATGGCCGCGGGCCACGTCGTCGTCGGCGGTCCCCCGAGGACCTGGGCCGACGGCCTCGCCACGCGCTTCGTCGGCGAGCTGCCGTTCCGCCTGATGACGGAGCACCGGGTCCGGCCGGTCGCCGTCGACGATCGCACCGTCGCCCGGGCCTCCTTCCTGCTCCTCGAGAAGGCGAAGGTGCTCGCCGAGGGGGCCGGCGCGACGCCGCTGGCGGCGCTGCTCGAGGACCCGAGCCTCGCCGAGGGGGGCCCGGTCGTCCTCGTCGTCTCCGGCGGGAACCTCGACCCGTTCCTGCTCGACCGGGTCCTCTTCCTCGGGCTCTCGGCGGAGGGGCGGCTGCTGCGACTCCGGGCGCCTCTCGGGGACACCCCGGGCCGGCTCGCGGAGTTCCTCCGGATCGCGGCCGAGGCGCAGGCGAACGTCCGACAGATCGTCCACGACCGGGACGCGCCGGACCGGCTCCCCGGCGAGGTGGAGGTCACGCTGGAGCTCGAGGTGCAGGACCCGGAGCACGCGGAGGAGGTCCTCCGGGCGTACCGGGAGCGGGGCTGGCCGGTGGCGATCGATGAGACGATGTCGGGCCGGGTGCCGAAGGGAGACCCCCCGCTACGCGCGTAAATAGGGCGCGCCCGCTCGTATCCATCCCATGCTGACGTCCGACCGGGTCGGACCGGCACTGCCCGGCCACGGCCCCAGACCCTGGACCCTCGACGAGGCGAACGCGCGCTTGCCCGAGCTTCGGGAGACCCTTCCGAACCTGCGGGCCGTGGTGGTGCGGCTGCGGAAGATCCACAGCGAGCGCCACCGCCTGGCCGAGTTCTGGGGCCGGGAGTTCGAGGCCCCCGACCACCCGGACCGCCCGCTGAGGGAGCGTCTGGACGGCGAGGAGCGGGAGCTCTCGAAGAGCCTCGAGGAGACCCTCGAGCGCCTCGAGCGCGACGGGATCGAGGTGAAGGACCTCGACACCGGCCTCGTCGACTTCCGGAGCGTGCGCGACGGCGAGCCGGTCTACCTCTGCTGGCAGCGGGGGGAGGAGTCCGTCGCCCACTACCACTCCCTGAGCGGCGGGTTCCGATCGCGGCGCCCGATCCCGCCCCCCTCCCCGGAGGGCCCGGAGCCGGGGCAACTGCCCTAGTCCGGTCCGAGCTCGGGCCCGTCGCCCTCGAAGGGGCCCACGAGGTAGCGCATCGTCGCCGCGAGCGTCGCGGCGAGGGCCCCGAAGACCGAGGCCGTGATCGCGGGGAGGAGCAGGATCGGGAACGGCCCGGTCACGCCGAGCAGGTAGAGCGAGGCCGGCGCGACGGCCGCCCCCGCGGCCGCCGCGGTGGCCGCGGGACCGACCCGGCCGGACCGGATCGCGCGGGTCCCGGCGACCGCGACGATCCCGCCGATCGCGAGGAGGACCGACGAGGAGCCGACGCTCGTGATGAACGACTCCATGTTCGGGAAGAGGGTCTCGACGGTCGAGGTCGCCGGGGCCGAGACGTTCAGCGCGGGGGAGAGGAGGACCACGAGGTGGTCGAGGTCCGGCGAGGCGTAGAACGGCGAGTCGAAGAGGTAGACGAAGGCGGCCCGGAACCCCGGGTAGGTCGCGTTGAGGGTCAGCCCCCCCATCGGCACGCCGGCGAAGGAGAAGGCCCCGGAGAGGTTCGTCACGGCGAGACTGACCGCGCCGGCGTCCGCGGTGAGCCGGACCTCCGCGCCGGCGAGGGCGGGGGCCGCGATCCCCGACGGCTCGACCTCCCGGACGGTCCCGGCGATCCCGGAGGGCCCGGCCTCCGCCGTCGCGCCGGAGACGATGCCGAGGGTCGCGGAGGCTCCCAGGAGGAGCACGGCGGCGCAGGCGAGGAGGGCGAGGATCCCCGGCGGCCAGCGGTACGGGTTCCCCTTCGGCATCGGGGCCGAGGGGTAAAGGTTCGGATAGACCTCCCAGGTGTACAGCGGAGGCGGGTCCCTCGGGGGGACGATGACCACCGGATGCGAGCAGTTCGGGCACGGCTGGACCGAGGCCGCGCCGGCGAAGGCGCCCGCGGGCCGGGCGACGTAGCTCCCGCAGCTCGGGCACCGCCCCACGTCCGGACGAAGCCCCGCCACGGGGCCGCCGCACCCCGGCGTCGGGCTTTAGCCCTGCGTCGGGCCCTGTCGAAGCGGGAGTTCCGGTTCGCGGCGGTCGACGACGGCGCCTTCACCCGGCGGCATCGCACCTGCCCGATCGTCGCCGTGGCGGCGGTCGCCCCCGGGCGGGTCGAGGGGGTCGCGATCGGGCGGCTCCGGGTCGACGGCCTCGACGCGACCGAGCGGGTCGCCGAGCTGGTCCGGGCGACCGGGCAACTGGAGGGGATCCGGTTGGTCCTCCTCGACGGCGTCGCGCTCGCGGGGTTCAACCTCGTCGATCTGGCCGCGCTCTCCCGGGCGCTCGAGCGGCCCGTGCTCGCCGTGACGCCGCGGGCCCCCGATCTCCCCGCCATCCGGGCGGCGCTCCGCACCTACTTCCCGGCCGAGTTCCGTCTCCGGTGGGGCCGGATCCGGCGGGCACCGGTCCAAAGGTTCGCCGGCCCGAACGGGCCCCTCTGGTGCGCCGCCGCCGGGATCCC
>JASHVI010000117.1 GCA_030039525.1 Thermoplasmata archaeon | reverse complement strand
CCATGGATAGAACGACTCCGTGGAGTACGTCCCAGCGACGGAGTACCATGGCAGGAAGAAACTCGCCGCGAGCAGCGAACTGCCGATGAGGAGGAGTACGACTGTGGCGCGCCGAACGAGCCGGGTCCGCCCGCTACTGATCGGCGCCACCTCCAAGGCGGTCCCAGGCGGAAGGATAACGTTTCAGTGCCGCACGGGTCGAAGACCTAGGGACGTACCATCGAGAGAGGGCATACTTCCCATCACGGATCGAGTAGGGTGCGCTCAAAGGCGGGAGAACGGTGGGAAGTCTCCAACTACGAGCAGACGTGCCGCGCACGTGCGGCCGTTCGTGGTCGGGCCCGAGGGGGAAGCGCAAGGGCCCGAGGCGTGCCGTCGAGGTACCCGGGACGTCCACCGTGCCGGCCTCACCCGGGTGGTCGAGCCGCAACCCGCGCGGAAGCCGAAGCGTCTGCGAGGCCGATCAGGTAACCCGTACGATCGTGACGGAGCTCACGATGACCGAGCCGCTCACCGAGGTCCGGCCCGACCCCTTCGGGTCGAAGACCGGGTACAGGTGAGTCGACCCCGTGTAGATCGACGAGTAGCCGTACGACTCGGCGAAGGCCTGGAAGTAGACGCTGGTGACAAGCTCGTACGACTGGGTCGGGATCAGAGTGTAGTTCGATCCCGTGCGAGTCGCGGCGTTCCAGCTGGTCGAGTTCGTCCAGAGCGATCCGTTGCCCGTGTTCGTTCCGCCGGGGACGTAGAGGTCCTGATAGTCCGAGCCGGGGGCCTGGTAGCGATAGTCGTAGGCTCGGGTGCCGTTGTAGGTTGCGTTCGAGCTCCCGCACGTCCCGTAGCTGCAGTAATTGTTGGTGTACCCCTCGGTATAGTTGCTGACCCAGAAGCCGTTGTCCACGGAGCTCGCCAACGAGCGGGTCGAGAGGTCCCAGAGGTACGTGTCGACGTAGACGTACCACTGGACGTACCAGTCGCACGTGTTGTAGTCGTACCCGCCAGGGATGTTGGCCGCCGGGAGGCACTTTCCCGGACGGACCGATTCGGCCGAGGTCGCGTTCCAGGCGAACGCTTCCGTCACGTTGTACTCGCCGGTCTTCGGGACCTTGAAGGGGATGCTCACGTTCGACGAGAGCGTAGCCTGACCGGTGGCGTAGGTCCCCGGGCCGGCGTACGTGCACGACCGGAACGACGCTCTCGCCCGCCCCGCGGCGACGCCGGTGGTGGAGTTCCACGTCACCTTCGAGCCGCCTGTACCCCCGCAGTACGAGCTTAGGAATCGTCCCGAATGCGCCGATGAGAGGGGGTAGGGCGCCGTGAGGGCCTGGGCGACCGGGGACCCGAGGCCCGATGGGGGCAGGGCTCCGAGCAGGAGGACCCCTATCGAGGTCGCGATCCATGGGAGGACCCACGCCCGCCTCCGCCGAGTGCGGGCAGCTGGGCGACGGTTCCAATCCAATTTCCGCCTCTCCTGAGCCGGCTCGGCCCACGAGCGACGGCCCCCCGGCACCGTCCCGACCTTCGTCCGCGGTATCAGCCTATGGGAGTACGTCTCCCCGGACCTGGGTACGACGCCGGAGCGCACTCGGTCGATCGAGCCGCTCCGCGGCGTTCCGCGTCCTCGAGGGGGGTGTGGGGATGCTCCTTTAGAACGAATGGGTCGCCCTCAAGCTCCTCCACGCGAGCGAGGGTCGACCGGGACCGATCGAGTCCCGGGTCCGCGACCAGTAGCTACGGTTCGAGGATTTCCCCCAAAGGCTGCTCCGGGCGGTAGGCTACCGCCTCGGCCATCGATTCCTGCGCGAGAATCGAGAGCCTCTACCTCGACAGCTGCGACATCAGGGTCTCGCGATGCGATCACCTGCAAGCGTTGCCAAGTGCTGGACTCGCTTTCGATTACAATACTTCGTGTCTAAATCGGTCGCGAATCGAAACCCTTTTCTCGCGAGCCATTTCCTCACGCTGTGCGGCCCCTTAGAGCTGCGGCGCCTTCCGTGGCAGTCGCGATCCTAGTGGCCATTCTTCTCGCCCCTTCCCTCGGCACGACAGCCCCCGTCGCCCGCTCTTCCGCCAGTCCTACGGCAACGCCCGTTCAGGCGTCGTTCCACGCGATCCCTCAGGCCCTCCTCCGTTCGGTGAGCCAGCCGACGACCCTTCTAGGGGAGCATTTGGCCGCGAGCGACCGCGATCCGAGCGATGTCGGTCTGGTCTGGGGCGGGGTCCCTGCCAGCACGTTCGAGTACTACGAGGTCGACGCTTCTTACTCCGGGGCGAGTGGGCCTTGGTACCCGGTGCGCCTGATCAACGACCCGACGACTACCGAGGCCGTGATCGACCGGCTAGCGCCAGGCGCGACGACCGAGTTCCGGGTGATAGTCCACAACACCACGGGGCCACCGGTGGTCTCGAACATTGTGACCGTGACGCTGCCGACGGTGGCGGACTTACAATACACGCAGGCCTCGGCCAGCAGGCTCGACTTCTCGTGGAATGACAACGCGACGTATGGGGGGTTGATCGGGTTCCATTGCTACCAACTCGTTGTGAGTGTCAACAATTCTTACGAGGGCGGCGCGTGCCTGCCCAACTCGGTGGACAACACGACCACCACCGTCACGGACTTCCTTCCGCAAACCGATTACTCCTTCGCGATTCAGACCGTCGACCAGGTCGAGGCCGGACCCCCACTGGCTGGCGGAGCTAATGTTTCGACGTGGTCGAACCCAGTGGTTTGGGACAACGGGACGGGCGAATCCACCGGCGGCACATTGTTCGACACGGGCTTCTGCGACGCCGGCCAGCAGACCGTCTTCACCCTGCTCGGCTCGGGCGGCACGCCCCCCTACAACGTGACTTGGTTCAACGCGACGGGATCGAGCACCCCGGTGAACGGATACGGCGAAACTGCCGCGACGGTGTACAGCGCTCCGGGGTACTATTTCGAGGGCGCCGAGGTCTCGGATTCGTCCGGCGGAGGCGTCGGGGAGATCGAGGTCGGCGTTGCGAAGGAGCTCAGCGTCACCGCCGCGGCGAACCGCACAGAGTTCGCTCCCGGAACCTCCGTGGCGCTTTCCGCCAACGTCACCGGAGGAAGCGGTTCGACGTCGTACTCGTGGAACCTCGGCAACGGCACGATGATGTCCGCGGGCTCGGAACTGGATTATGACTTCCCGGCGCCCGCGAACGGGACCATCAATGTCACCGTGGTCGCGGTGGATTCGTACGGCGGTTACGCGGTTGGAGCGGTGACGGTCCATGTCTCGCCCTTGGAGGCGAACGTGAGCGGCCTGGTGGGGTCCTGGGCTCTGACTGGGCAGCAGCTCTATTGGAACGCCACCCCCTCCGGAGGCGCAGGTGGCCCGTACTCGGTGAGCTGGAAATTCGGGAACGGGCAGTCGGCCGAGGGAGCGGACGTGACCTACGGATACCCCGAACCGGGCAACTACACCCCGACCGTTACCGTGGTGGATGCCGTCCACGACTCCCGGACCATCGAGGTGCGCGCGGTCCTGTCGATCTATGACCCGCTCGTAGCGGGGATCAGTTCCCCGTCGCCGATTCATCCCGTGGCCGGAGAGGTCGTGGATCTATCGGCCACCGTTACCGGAGGCTCCGGGTCGTACACCTGCGCTTGGTCGCCGGCAGGGGAAGCCCCGTACAACTGTACCCTACGCGTGATCTGGAACGACCCGGGCAGCTATCGGGTGAACCTCACCGTAGTGGACAGAGTCGTCGGGAGCACCACCGCGAACCTCACGGTCGTGGTCGGGCCTTCGTCCTCCTCGACGAAGCCCTCCTCAACGCAGAGCGGCCTTCCGCTCGAGGGGCTGGCGATCGTCGGGGCGACGCTCGTCGTGATCGTTGCGGCCGTCGCGGTCCTGTTACTTCGGCGCCGTCGACAGCGCCAGTAGCCGGTCATCGAGCCCCTCGCCGGACCGACAACTGTGGCCCGGCGGCCCAGCCGACGCGATCGAGTTCGCGCTCTGCTAAGGCGACCGCATCAACGTCTCGTCCGAGGGGTCCGGCACGGCGCCCCGTGGAGCTCGTCCGATCCCCGTCAGCGACCCGGGGAGCGCCGTTTCGCCGGAGCGGAGCGTTCGCCCGCCCCCAGAAGCTCCGAGCTGCGAGCAGGTGGGAACCAGCTCGCGCTCGGAGCGGACGGCGGTCGGCCCCCTACGAGAAGGTGACGGACGAGAGGAACGCGCTCCGTCCGCCCGTGCCCATGTTCACCGAGACCGAGGCGGTACTGGTGCCGGGGCCCACGCTCGTCTCCTCGATCACTTCCACGATGACGTAGATCCGATAGACGTGGGTGCTGTTGTACGTCGAGTTGATGTACGTCGTCGCGTGGACGTTGCGATAGCTGTGGGCCCACGATCCGTGGGTGATCGTGTGGTTCACGACCCAGTCGGAGTACGGGCCCCCGAGGATCCCCCCGGTGGTCTCGTCGTCCACATTGAAGCCGACGGCGACCTGGAACATCGCGGAGGCGTTCTGGGAGGAGCTCGCGCGATGGACCGTGAGGTTGACCGCGAAGTTGAAGGTCCAATCACCCGTCAGATTGTGGTGGCCCGTGCCCTGGGTGACCGGGTCGCTCTGGTACGCGGGCGCCACGACCAGGACGCTCGTGCCGTTGGTCGCGTCGCAGCCGCGCGTCGTCGTCGAGACGCTCACGCGGGCGTGGCCCGTGGTGCCGTTGAAATTCGGCAGGACCGGGTCCTTCAGGCTGACACAGCCGACGGCGGCCCAGTCGAAGACCGAGAACGGCGCGCCGGGATACGGCGGACCGGTCGTCGTCCCCGGGGTCACGGTGGGAGCTCCCGCGGCGCTGCCGACGAGCAGGACCGCCCCCATCGCCGCGGCGAGGGCCCAGAGACCCGTCGGCGCGCGTCGTCCCCGATCCTCGGACACGTAGGCTCCGTTCCCGTCTCGCCCCAACCTCATCGCGGTCCCTCTCCTCGGGCCGGTCCGACGGCGCGTCGCCGGTTTCCGCGGGGCGGACTGCCTCCCAGCTACTTAGGGGCCCGGCCGAAATCCTCGGCCGGGTGAGGCGCGGCGACGCATTCCCCCCCTCGGGGGCGTTCTCGCGTACGGGCTCTCCACGGGGCCGCCGGCGCTCAGCGCCGGCGTCGCATCACCCGGAACCCGACCAGGACCACCGCGAGCCCGGCCGCGACCGCCACCCCGAGCAGGACCGCGACGCCGGTGGAGGCGGGGAGCCCGAGAAGCTTCGCGCTGGTGGCCGGGGCCTGGCCGACGCTCAGCGAGGCGTTCGCGCTGGCGCTCCGCCCGGCCGAGTCCGTGACGATCACCTCCACCGGGAACACGCCGGTCGAGTTCGGCGCGCAGCTCCACGAGGAGAGGTTGACGGACGGGCACCCCCCCGGTAGCCCCCGGTACGAATAGGTCAGGGGCGCCGCCCCCCCGGTGACGAGGACCGCGACGGTGACGTGGTCATCGACCGTCACGCTCGACGGATCGAACGTGAAGGAGTCGATCGCCGGACCCCCCGACGGGTTCGCCGTCCCGCTGGAGTTCGGGTCGAAGGTGATCGCCTTGCCGACCGGCGAGCCGACCACGCCGATCGTCCCGCTCGCCGGGGACGGGTGGTAGCCGGTGACGGAGCCCACGTCGAAGGAGTAGTTGCCGGCCACGACCCAGAAGCCGATCGCGGCCGAGGCGGAGGAGTTGAGCCGACCGCCGAGCGTCACGGACCAGGACTGGCCGGTCGGCAGTCCGGTCTCCGAGAAGGTCACCGGGACCCCGGCGTCGGAGGCCACCGCTGAGCCGTTGAACGAGATCGAGTCGATCGTCGCCTGGTCGAGCGCGCGGATGGCCGAGGGGATCGGAACGACGTAGAGCGGCGCCGACTCGTTCTGCCCGCTCGAGATCGCCCAGTCGAGGAAGCAGACGAGCGCGACCGCCTTCGCCAGCGTGTACGACGGATACGCGACGCTGAGGTTCTGATAGACGACCAGGTAGGAGAGCAGGGCGATCGGGTAGTCGTCGGCGCCGGGAGCGTTCAGGACGGAGGAGTTGTACCAGCCGGCGTCGCCCGCCGGGAGACCCCCGCTCGAGTCGGCGATCGCGGACTCCGTGTCGTTCAGGGTGGCCTGAACGAAGTCCCCGGAGGGATTCTCGACGGCGCCCACGGTCGCGCCCTGCCCGAGGGCGTAGCTGAGGTCGAGGTACCCGATCGCTCCCGGGGTCGAGTCCACCGCCCCGAGCATTCCCGAGTCCTGGGACGCGGCCGATCCGACGCTCGGCCAGACCACCCGGATGCCGGAACCGACCTCCGACGCCCAGGTCGGGTCGTCATCCGATAGGAAGCGGGTCCAGCCGAGGGTGGCTCCACCGGCGTCGCTGCGATGCACCGGGTCGATCGTCTCGTTCGGGAGGCTGACCCCGGGATTGATGTCCGCGAGGGCCGAGTTGTTCCACGCGGTGATGTTCCCGAGGTAGATCTCGGCCAGGACCTGGCCGGTGAAGTTGAGGCGCGCCGTGACCCCGGGAAGATTGTAGGTCGGTACGAGGGCCCCTCCGGTTTCCGGGATCGTCAGCAGGCCCGGGGCCGCCGCCTGCTGCGTCGGGTCGAGCGGAGCGTCGAAGGCCCCGAAATCGACCGTCTTGCCGGAGATGTCGGACGTTCCGGTGCCCTCCCCCACGGCCGCATAATCCAACGTCGCGTCCGTGTACGAGGTCGCCCAAGCGCTCATGAGAGGGGCGACCAGCATCGATCCCGCTCCGTCCAGCGTCGTCCCGTTGGTCCCGGCGCAGGTCGCCGCGTCGGCGGTTTGAGGCGCGAAGCGAGCGGGAGCGACCGGCACCCGTCCGTGAAGTGACGTCCCCCATCGGGCGCCGGCAACCGAGCGCGACTCCAGCCCGGGGTTGGGTCGAGCGGTCGAAACATGCTCCAGGCCGACGATCGGGATCACCCCCGACACGACCAACGCGAGGAGGAGGAGAGCCCACGCCGGGTGCGCCCGGGGTCGGGTGGCTCGGCCTCGGGGCGGCGTCACGGGGTACCGAGGGTCGGCAGCCCGAGGCGCATTTGACCGCACCCCTTTGTGTCTCCCCGAGCGGTGCTGGGCGAGATGCCCGGCCGGCGTGGCCGAGCGCTCTTCCCCTCCGAGGGCCTGAGCGGACCGTGCCGTCCCGTCGAGCGCTCGACTGGCTGCTCGGGGCCGATCAACCGTCGATCCGCTACCGGGCCCTCACGGAGCTCCTCGACCGTCCTCTCGACGATCCCGAGGTTTGCGCGGCGGCGGAGCGGATCCCTACGGTCGGCTGGGTGGCCGAACTCCTCGTCGACCGGGGGCCGGAGGGGCTGTGGGCCGGCCCGGAGGACGCCTACCGGCCGAAGTACACCTCCACGTACTGGAAGCTCCTCGCCCTCTCCGATCTCGGGATCACCCGGAGCCATCCTCTGGTCCGGAGGTCCTGCGAGGCGTGGATGCGCCGGTTCGCACTCTCCGGCGGCGGGGTGGGAGGAAGCTCGAGAGGCACCGGACATCACTGCGTCGTCGGGAACATGACCCGGGCGCTGATCCGGTTCGGGTACGGGGAGGACCCACGTATCCGCAAGAGCCTCGAGTGGCTCGTTACGACCGCGAGCCCCAAGGGTGGCTGGTCCTGCATGGGGACCGGCCGGAACCTCGACTCGTGGGAGGGGCTGAGCGCCTTCGCGACCTACCCCCGCGCGCGCTGGAGCCCCTCGATGCAGGCCTGCGTGGAGCGGGGGGCGGAGTTCTTCCTGGAGCGCGAGCTCCACCGGCAGGGCGCCCGGTATCCGCCCTGGTACCGGTTCCACTATCCAGTACACTACTACTACGACCTGCTCGTCGGGCTCGACCTCCTCACCGCGCTCGGCTACGGCGAGGACCGACGGCTCGGGTTCGCGCTCGACGTGCTGCGACGCAAGCGTCGAGCGGACGGCCGCTGGAACCTCGATGCGGTGCACCCCGACGTCGTGGGGCCGATCGCGCGCTGGTTCGAGGCCCACCCGTCGCAGCGGCCGACCCCGTGGGGGCTCGAGGCGCCCGGCCGGCCGAGCAAGATGGTGACGCTCACGGCGCTCTCGGTCCTCGCACGCGTCGGGTCCTGAGCGACGCTTCCGGACGGGTGGGAGGGCCGGAAAACTGTCGCATGCGGCGACGTTGCATGCGATGGAGTGGGACTGACACCGGCGTTATGTACCCCAGGTTGACGGCGGGCCATGTCCGCCCCTCGGTGGATGACGGCCGCCGTTCTCACGGTCCTCGCCGTCTTGGGAATGTCGGCCCTCGGTGCGATCGCTCTCACGGCCCCGCTCGTCTCGAGCGTCGGGAGCCCCGGAACCCCCTCGGTCTCCGTCGGCCTCTCGACGTTCATCGGCCCCGCCTGCACGACCACCGTGAACTCGGAGAACGTCCAGGACAACGCCGTCCAGAGCGCCATCAACACCTACGCCTCGACCACCGGGGCGGTGATCTGCCTCGGACCGGGGAGCTTCCCGGAGCAGCTGACGATCAACCAGACGAACGACCTCACCCTCATCGGGAGCGGGAACGGCTCGACCTTCCTCGCGCCCCCGAGCGCCGTCGTGAACCAGGTCGACCTCGACACGAACATCCCGGTCTACGCGCTCATCGGGGCCTACGGGGACACCGGCCTCGCGATCGAGAACCTCGACGTGAACGGGAGCCAGGCCTACACGAGCGTGCCGGGTTGCGACGCCTACTACGGGATCTACTACGCCGAGAGCTCGGGGACGATCTCGGGCACCACGGTCTCGAACATCAACCAGTACGACGGCTGCCAGAGCCAGAACGCGATCTTCGCGAACAACGGCTACTTCGCGACGACCACCGCGGTCTCCGAGGCGATCACGATCTCCGACAACACCGTCACGAACTACGGCAAGAACGGGATCACCTGCAACGACCCGGGCCTCTCCTGCCAGATCGACTCGAACACCGTCGGGACGACCCCGATGCCCCTCGGGGACTCGGCCACCAACGGGATCCAGCTCTACGGGTCGACCGGCAACATCACCGACAACTCGGTCACCGGTAACACCTACCTCCCCTCGGGCTGCACCAACGGGAACTACTTCTTCTCCGGCTCGAACGCCTGCCCGAACGTCGCGGACGCGAGCGGCATCCTCGCCTACGCCCCGGGCAACGGCGTGACCGTCAGCTCGAACTGGCTCTCCGGGAACCAGCTCGCGATCGCGGAGGTCGCGGGCCCGATCACCGTCTCGGGCAACACGATCGCCTCCGCGGCCGACTACGGGATCGTCCTCGACTTCAACTCCTCCCCGGCGTGGACCGGGACCCCCCTCTACGCCTCCGGGCCGTACGCGGGGGTCGCCGACGACAACTCGATCGAGAACGCCAACGTCGGCGTCCTCGTCTACGACGACAACGCGACCCTCAGCGGCAACTCGCTCTCCGACGTGAACGTCTCCTTCGAGGCCGCGACGGACCTCCCCGTGGCCTACTCCGTGGCCCTCACGGACAACGTCGCCGACTCGAACGTCTCGGGCGCCCTCCTCGGGGACATCTCCTCGTACCAGGCGGGGGTCCCGACCTTCGAGACCGGCAGCTACGTCCTCAACGACAACGACTTCCTGAACGCCTCCGGGCCGGGCGGCGATGCCCCGGACGGGGTGTACGTCGCGGGCCAGAACGCGGAGCTCGTCCAGAACACGATCACCGGATTCGACCAGGCCGTCCAGGTCGTGCTGACGCCCTCCGGCCTCGCGCAGGTCGACCAGAACATCCTCACGGCGCCCGCCGAGCCGCCCGCCGGCCCGGGGGTCGGCGCCTACGTCTTCGCGGGGAACGCCTCGATCCTCGACAACCAGGTCTCCGGCTGGTCCTGGATGAACGGACCCGGCTGGTGGCCGAACAGCCAGGAGGCGGGCCTCTTCGCCCAGTGCTTCGAGGTCTGCACCGTCGACTCGAACACCGTCTCCGACAACGCGATCGGTATCGCCGTCCTCTCCTACCTCTACGGCCCCTCCCCCGCCCCGTCCTGGCCGTACGCGGCCCCGGCGAGCGAGGGTCCGATCACCGTCGAGGACAACCAGGTCTCCGACAGCGGCGCCTTCGGGATCGCCTTCGAGCTCAACCAGGGCCCGAGCGCGTCGACGAACTCCCCCGCGGTGCACGTCGCGGGCAACACCATCGACAACACCGCGACCGGCGCCGTCGGCCTCATGGTCGACCAGGGCGCCTACACGATCGACGGCAACGTCTTCCTGGGCACCACGACCTCGGGGACCTCCGGGGCCTCCCAGCCGACCGGCGTGGGGAGCATCGGGACCGCCGACGTGCAGGTGCTCAACGCGAACGACTACCGGACGAACGCGCGGCTCTTCAACAACGCGTTCGTCGCCACGACCGTCCCCGTCGCGCTCCTGAACGTGACCGGGGGCGGCGCCTTCGCCAACCTCACCTTCGGCGAGCAGGTCACCTTCACCGAGACCGGGCTACCGGCCGGGAACACCTGGTACCTCAACGTCTCGGGCCTCCCCCAGATCGGGCTGACCGGGACCTCGTTCTTCGAGGACCTCGGCAACCGCACGGCCGAGTACACCGCGCAGACGAGCGACGCGTACTACCACGCCGTGACGCCGCAGACCTCGCTGACCGTCTCGGGCGCCCCGCTCTCCGTGAGCGTTCCGTTCGCCCCGACCGACTACTACCTGAACTTCACCGAGAGCGGCCTCGCCGGGGGCACCAGCTGGTCCGTGACGGTCGGCGCGACCACCGAGTCGTCGACCGGCACCGAGATCTCCTTCGCGCTCACCAACGGGACCTACGCCTACGCGGTCGGGAGCGTCCCGAACTACGCGCTCGGCGCGTACACCGGGCAGGAGACGATCGAGGGCGCCGAGGTCGGGGTCTCCCTCACCTTCGTCCTCCAGCAGTACACGGTCCAGTTCAGCGAGACCGGGCTCCCCGGCGGCACCGACTGGTCGGTGACGATCGATAGCCAGACCGTCTCCTCGACGGGCGGCTCGCTCTCCTTCCAGGAGGCGAACGGCACCTACTCGTACACCGTCGGCGCCGTGCCGGGCTACACGACCACCTACACGGGCTCGGTGACGGTCAACGGGGCCACCGCCGACGTCGGGGTCACCTTCACGCCGTTCACCTACGCGGTGACCTTCAAGGAGAGCGGCCTCGCGAGCGGCACGAGCTGGTCGGTCACGACCGACTCGTCGACCCTCTCGTCGACCGGCACCAAGATCACCTACGACCTCGCGAACGGGACCTACCCGTACACGATCACCGAGGTGCCCAACTACGCGGTGACGCAGAGCGGATCGGTGACGGTCAACGGCGGCACCGTCACCGTGCTCGTCACCTTCATCCTCCAGAAGTACACCGTGCAGTTCCACGAGAAGGGGCTGCCGAGCGGTGAGACCTGGACGGTGACCTTCGACTCGGTCTCCCAGAGCACGTCGACGAAGAACGACTTCTTCAGCGTGCCGAACGGGACCTACTCGTACTCGATCACCCCGATCGCGGGCTGGAAGGCCATCACGGGCACCTACACCGGCTCGGTCACCGTGACCGGCGCCTCGGTCAAGGTCGTCAACCACTGGGCGAAGTTCACGTACCGGGTC
>JASHVI010000116.1 GCA_030039525.1 Thermoplasmata archaeon | reverse complement strand
GCTCGATGTCTACGAGTACACCGGGTCGGGCGGGTACAGCGAGGACCCCGCGATCGACTACGAGACGGTCGGCTACGAGCCGATCCTCAACGTCTACCAGACGCTGATCGCCTACAACGGGAGCGACACCGGTGAGACGTACGCGAGCTACGTCCCCGAGCTCGCGACCTGCGTCCCCGGCTCCCCCGAGTGCCAGGAGCAGTGGGGCTCCGGGTTCACGGGCATCAGCGCGAACCAGGAGAACTACACGTTCGTCATCGACCCGAACGCCCGGTTCTACGACCCGGCGACCGGGGCGAGCTGGGGGGTCTACCCCAGCGACGTCGTGTTCAGCCTGATCCGCACGATGGCCTTCTCCCTGCTCCCCGGCTACGGGTCGAACAACGGCTGGATCATCACCCAGGCGTTGCTCGGCGCCGGGAACGGGTCGTGGGACGGAGGCATCCACGGGACGTTCAACAACACCCCGCAGCAGGAGTTCGCGGCGTTCGGCGTGAACGACTCGAACTGTCCGGCGGCGGCGATGATCGACGCGCACGGCTGCGTCACCATCCACGCCGACGCGGGCGGGCACGCCTGGCCGTACTTCCTCGAGCTGATCGTCGACGCGCTCGGCTCGTCGATCGTCCCGTGCGGCTGGTTCAGCGCGGACGCCCAGGGCGCCGGGATCCCCGACTGGACGAACGGCACCGAGTCCTCGAGCGATCACGGGGACCACCCGTGCCTGCTCCCCGGGGGCGCGACCTCCACGACCCAATCCAGCTACAAAGCGGCGGTCGCCGCCATGGGCGCGGAGGATTGGGATAGCTGGGAGGAAGCGGCCGCGGTCAGCTACGTCGGCAACGTCCGCTACAGCATGGTCGGCAGCGGCCCCTACTACATGGCCGACTACCAGGTCGGCGCGAGCTACTTCCTGAAGGCGAACCCCGCCTACGCGCAGCCCGAGGGCTGCACCTGGGCCGTCGGCTGCGACCCGAAGCCCGGAGGCTACGCGGCGGATGTCGACGTCATCTGGGAGATCACCTCGCCGACGCAGGGAGAGGAGGCGTACGAGGCCGGCCTGGCCGACCTCGCCGGGGTCCCGGTGACGCAGACCTCGCTCCTGCTGAAGCTGGTCGACGGCGGCGGGGTGAGCCTCGAGTCCTCGCCGACGCTGAGCATCTACTTCTGGCCGTTCGACCTCGAGTTCAATACGGCCGCGGAGAAGTCGACGCTCGTCTCGAACGTGAACGTGCCGTCGAACTGGTTCTCCTACGTGGGGATGCGCCAGTTCTTCGTCCACGCGTTCCCGTACGCGACCAGCGAGGACACCATCGGCACGGTGAGCGGGATCCAGTACTACCAGAACTACGGCGGGGTCATCCCCCACAACATGGCGAACTACTACCAGGGCAACATCACCTGGCCGGCGGGCGACCCCAACGGGACCGCCTCGACGCCCGGGACGGCGGCCTGGTGGTACACCCAGGCGACCACGAGCTCGAGCCCGTACTACGATCCCGAGACCAGCTCCTGCACGACGAGCTCTCCGTGCATCGTCTCGATGATCGGCCAGACGGCGGCCCCCGACATCGACCAGCGGATCGCCGCGTGGGCGAGCGAGGTCAACAGCCTCTCCGGCGGGACGATCCAGATCGCCTCGACGGACATCGCCTTCTCGAGCCTGGTCGGGAACTCGCTCGGTAGCCTGCCGGGCCAGAACCCGATGCCCGTCTACCAGCTCGGGTGGGCCCCCGACTACCCCGACCCGACCGACTACGTCGGGGCGATGTACGGGTCGAACGGGACCTACATGAACGGCGACGCGGACTTCGAGGGGCTGAACGTCACGGCGTTCGACTCCCCGAGCTGCCCGAACGCGAACCAGTGGGGCGCCTACGCCGAGGAGGCGTACAACAACGGCTCGATCTCGTCCGCCTGCCAGCTCCCGGCGTTCGAGGCGCTGCAGAACATCATGGCCAACGCCGCGTTCGACACCAACATCACCAACCGCGTGATCCAGTACTGGCAGGCCGAGGAGATCGCGAACGGTCTCGCGCTCTACCTCTACTGGGGCCAGGAGATCCACGTGCAGAGCTACGCCTCGTGGATCTCGGGGACCTCGCTGAACAGCAACGTGACCATCGGCGGCGGCCAGGACAACCTCTGGTTCACCGTCACCGGGAACGGCGTGGTGAGCTAGGTCGGGACGGCACCGAGCGGAGCGGGCCGGGGGCGAGCGCCCCCGGTCCCCAACCCATTCCTCCCTCTTCTTGTCCGTCGAAGGCGGGGCCGCCCCCGGCCCTCGGGGCGACGGACGGGCTCGGGCCCCTCCGGGGCCCCGCGGCGCACCCCGGTTAGAAGAATTCCTCGGGGTTGGGCCCGGCCGGCTCGGGGGGCGCCCCGGGGCGGGGGGGAAGGCCCCGCCGGAGCCTTCGGCCCGCCTCGGTCCACCGCCCCACCCGGAACGGATGCAGGAGGCTGAACCCCTCCGTCTCCCGGATGGAGTGGGAGGGGTCGTCCTTCGCGCTCGCCCAGAAGTACAGGAAGGCGGCGTACTCCAGGTAGAGGGCCGGGGCCAGCGAGAGGGCGATCCCGAGCACGGTCAGGTCGTTCCCGAGCGGGAGGCGGTCCTCGAGCCAGGTCCCCACGATCCAGACGTCGACGATGACGAACCCGAGCGGGATGTAGACCTTCAGCATCGAGCCGTAGACCCAGTCCCGCCAGGAGGGTCCGGGGTTGGCGAGCGCCTCCGACCGCTCCTTCTCGGAGGGCGCGGGGAGCGAGAACTGTCCGCCCACGGTCCGACGCGTCGGGGGCCTACGAGGCGACCCCCTCGAGGGGGGTCCCGGCCTCCGCGGCCGTCTCGGCCCCCGTCGGGGAGATGGAGCCCGGGTAGAGGTGGCAGGCGACGAAGTGCGTCGGGCGGACCTCGAGGAGCGGCGGCTCGGTCTTCGAGCAGACCGGCATCACGGCGGGGCAGCGGGTGTGGAACCGGCAGCCCGGGGGCGGGGCGGCGGGGCTCGGCACGTCCCCGCTGAGGATGAGGCGCTCCCGCTTCAGCTCCGGGTCGGGGATCGGGATGGCGGCGAGGAGGGCCTGGGTGTAGGGGTGGAGCGGCCGGGTGAA
>JASHVI010000115.1 GCA_030039525.1 Thermoplasmata archaeon | reverse complement strand
GGACGCGTGCTGAGCTCCCGGCGGCAGCGGCGCGAGGAGGCCGCCCGGGAGCGGCGCGCGCCCGCGAACGCTTAAGGCGGGGGCCGCGGTTTCCGGGACGTGGAGACCTACCTGCGCGTGACCTTCCACAGCGAGGGGGCGAAGCCCTCCGAGGTCGCGGCGCGGCTCCAGAGCTTCGGCTTCGTTCCGACGCAGGGGAACTACGACTTCGTCTACGACTGGAACGGCTCGGCCGAGCGGGAGCAGGTCCTCGACCTCTGCGACGAGATCGGCCGGCTCCTCCGGGGCTACGGCGTGCTCGTCGAGATCGAGACCGTCTGAGCGGGCGGCCCTCCGCCGGTCGGGCGGACCGCGGGGGGTAACCCTTTTCGGGGGGGCCGCGCCCTAGTGCGGCCGTGCAGAAGTACCCGGTGCGGGTCTCGCACCGCGCGAACCTCCGTCCGGAGGCGCTCGAGGAGATCGCCCGCTCCGCCTTCGGCTCGGCGGCCCGCGACGGATCCACGGTGAGCGCCCGGTTCGGGGCGCTCGAGTCGCTGACGGTCTCGGCCGACGGGAAGGAGCTCCGGCTCGAGGTCGTCATGAACCCGAAGGTCGCCGACGAGATCGCGCGCGAGACGATCGCGCGCTACAATCGGTTCCTCCAGGAGGCCACCGGGTACTCCGCGAAGGAGCGCGCCAAGCGGGCGCGCAAGTCCCCCGGCGAGTAGACCGCCGTGGCACTGCCGAGCTTCCCGGCCCCGGCCAGCGGGGAGGAGCTCGGCCGGCTGCGCTCCTGGGTCGCCCAGTACTTCCCGGTCTACGAGGTCCGGCTCACTCCGCACTCGGTCCTCCTCCTCGTGCACGCCGACCCGGCGACGCTCGAGACCCGGTTCGACGCCCTCCGGCGGGACCTCTGGGAGAAGCAGTACATCCCGCAGGTCCGCTACGAGCGGGGCGAGTACGTCGTCGAGGTGATCCGCCGTCCGCCCCGATCGACCTGGGGGCTCTGGGTCAACCTCGCGCTGCTCCTCGTGACCTGCCTCACGACGGTCACGGCCGGGGCGATCTTCTGGCTCGCCTATCGCGGCGGCTCCGCGCTCTCGGCGCCGGATTTCCTCTACGGGGGCTTCTACTTCGGCCTCCCGCTGATGGCGATCCTCGGATTCCACGAGCTGGCCCACTTCGTCGTGGCCCGCCGCCACCGGGTCGAGGCCTCGCTCCCCTACTTCCTCCCGGTCCCGCCGCCGTACCTGCTCTTCGGGACGTTCGGGGCCTTCATCAGCCTCCGCGAGCCGATCCCGTCGAAGAAGGCGCTGCTCGACATCGGCGCGGCGGGGCCGCTCGCGGGCTTCGCCCTCGCCGTGCCGATCACCCTCAGCGGCCTCGTCCTCTCCGCCCACTCCCCGACGCTTCCGGTCACGAACTGCGGCCCGGTGGTCCTCGGGGTCCCCTTCGGCAACCTCCTCATCGGGACCTCGTTCCTCTGGGACCTGATCGGCCTCTTCATCCCGGGGCCGATCCACAACCTCCAGCCGCTCGCCCTCGCCGGCTGGGTCGGGCTCCTCGTCACCGCGATGAACCTCCTGCCCGCCGGGCAGCTCGACGGGGGCCACGTCTTCCGCGCGCTCTTCGGAGCGCGCGCGACCTGGGTGAGCGTCGCGGCGGTCGGGATCCTGTTCTTCCTCGGGATCTTCTACTACCCCGGCTGGCTGATCTTCGCCTTCCTGATCTTCCTCCTCGGGGTCCGGCACCCGCCGCCGCTCAACGATCTCACCCCGCTGGACGGACGCCGGATGGTCGTCGGCGCGCTCGCCGCCGTCGTGCTCGTCGGGGGCTTCGTTGTCGTCCCCATCGCCGAGCCGACCGGCAGCTTCGCGATCGCGAACCACGGCAGCACGAACGGGCCCGAGATCGCGGGCTCCGGCATGTCCGGCAACCTCTCGCTCACCCTCGTCAACCAGGACGTCGTCACCTACGGCTTCCTGCTCTCCGGCAAGGTGACGGCCGTCGTCGCCGACGTCAACGGTTCGGCCCAGCCGCTCGATCCGGCCGAGTTCCAGGCCTTCGTCGCCAATTCGAGCTGGACCGTCACGACGCCGAACGGCAACGAGTCGAGCTTCCCGACGACGGCCTCCTTCACCCTCTCCGAGGCGGAGTACACGGCCGTCGCGCCGAACCACAACGCGACCTTCCTGGTGGCGTACTCGAACCCCGAGCAGGCGACCGTGTACATCGAGCTCACCGCCCTCGCCCTCTGCTCCTCGGGATCGTCGCAGTCGGCGACGTACCTGGTCAGCTGAGCCGGTCGGCCCGCCGGTACCGGCGGAACTCCCGGGTGAGGCTCCGGTGCACCCGGTCCGGGATCGCCTCGAGGAGCTCCCAGTCCGGACCCAGGTCGGCGGAGCGCTCCGCCGGACCGATGACGACGAGCGGACCCCCCGGGACCACGAAGGGGGCCCAGCGCCGGAGCGCGCGCCCCACGAGCGCGTCGGCGCTCTCGCCGCCGGTCGAGGAGGCCCGACCGTACGGCGGATCCGTGAGGAGCGAGTCCCACGCGCCCCCGTGGGGCGGGGGGAACGGATCTCCGGCGTCGCCGACGCGCGCGATGGCGAGCTCCACCCCCAGGTGGTGGAAGTTGCGGAGCGCGCCGCGGAGCATCTCCGCGTCGCGGTCCCCGCCTCCGACGGAGGCCCCGAGAAGGGCCGCCTCCGCGAGGAGGGCGCCGGTGCCGAGGAACGGGTCGGCCGTCCAGCGGCCGGTCCCCACGCGGGCGAGGTTCGCCGCCGCACGCCCGAGCCGTGGCGTCAGGGAGACCGGGCGGCGGAACGGCAGCTTCGGCATGCGGCGGAGCTCGAAGGAGCTCCGGTCGACCCGGGCGACGACCTCGGCCAGGCGGATCGGGGTCCCTCCGGCCTCCTCGTAGACGAACTCCCGGTCGGGCCGCTCGAGTCGGACCCTCCCGCCGCCGGCGCGCCAAGCGTCCACCAGGCCCTGGGCCGCCGCCCCGCGCACCGCCGCCCGGGGCCGTCCGAGGGGTCGGAAGGAGGCGGTGCCCGAGACCGAACGGGCCCAGGCCCGCGAGCTCACGCTCTCCTCTGGGTACCATCGGAGGACCCGGTGGGCCAGGGCCAGCCGGTCGGCGAGCCGTGCCGGGGGCAGATGCTCCGGGAGCGCTACGCGGGCCGGATCCTCCGACCCGGCGGGGGTCGTGGTGCCCGGGGTCCGCCCCCCGAGCGCCTCGGCGGCCCCGCGGAGCTCCGCCGCGGCGAGCCGCGGGTTCTCTCCCGACAGCTCGATCCGGTACTCGATCACGGGGGGCCCTCGGAGAGCCAGCGGGCGACGTCCCGACGCACGCGAGCGGTGTGCGAGCCCTCCCAGTATCGGTGCCCGCAGGCCCCGCAGCTCCAGATCGGCGGGGCGGCCGGGTCGGCGCCCTCCCCGACAGCCGAGCGAGGATCGGGCGGCCCGCTCAGGCGGCCGTTGCACACCGTGCACCGGAGGAACCGCGGGGCCCTCGGCAGCTCCGGGAGGGCTGCCGCCACCTCGCGGATCTGCCGATCGATCCGTACCTCCCGGAGGAGGATCGACCCCGGGCTCCGGGCGGCGAGGGCCCGGTCCCGCGTGAGCAACCGACGTGCCTCGCTGGAGGATCTCCGGAGGAGTTCGGCGTCCGTCGCTCCCGTGCCCCAGACGACGTCGCAGCCGAGCATCCGCAGGTAGCGCGCCAGCCGGCCGAGCATCTCGTCCGCGAGCAGGCGGGGCTCGGCCCCGGGAGTCGGTTCGACCGTGGCCCCCATCCCGCGCTCCCCGCCCGCGCCCGCGCGGCCGAGCCCAAGGTCACTTTTATCAATCGGTAGGCCCCGCGGGAGGTCGTGCGCCTCTTCGGGACCAACGGGATCCGGGAGGTCGTCGGGGAACGCCTCACCCCGGTCTTCGCCGAAGCGGTCGCGGGAGCGATCGCCCGCACCGCGCCCGTGGGACCCGCGATCGCCGTCGGGTACGACGGCCGTACCTCGAGCCCCGCCCTCGCGCGGATCCTCGGCGGCACCCTCGCCCTCCACGGACACCGGGTCGTGGGCCTCGGGCTGCTCCCGACGCCCGCGATCCAGTTCAACGTCCGCGCCCTGGGCGCCCAGCTTGGGGTGATCGTCACCGCCTCGCACAACCCTCCCGAGTTCAACGGGTTCAAGTGCATCGCCGCCGACGGGATGGAGGTCCCCCGCTCCGTCGAGGAGGCGATCGAGGCGGCGGTCGAGTCGGGCGAGCCGGGGTCGGCCCCGTTCGACCGGATCGGCGAGCTCCGCGAGGACACGCAGGGCGCGGACCGGTACCTCGACGCCATCACCGCGGCCACCGACGTCCCCGCCATCCGGGGTCGGCGCTTCCGGGTGGTGCTCGACTGCGGCAACGGCGCCTCCGCGGTGACGAGCCCCACGCTCCTGCGGCGCCTCGGCTGCTCGGTCGTGACCCTGAACGGGCAGATCGACGGGACCTTCCCGGGCCACCTTTCCGAGCCGACGGAGGCGAACGTCGGCGACCTCGTGCGGACGGTCCCCGCGGTCGGGGCCGACCTCGGGATCGCGCATGACGGCGACGCGGACCGGGCGGTCTTCGTCGACGCGGCCGGCCGGTACGTGCCGACCGAGCGGGTCCTCGCGCTCCTCGCGGGGTCGGCGGTCTCCCGCCACCACGGGGGCGTCGTCGTGACCCCGGTGACCGCCTCCCAGTGCGTCGAGGAGGTCGTCCGCTCCCGGGGCGGCGAGGTCGTCTACACGCGGGTCGGCTCGCCGGTCGTCTCCCGCGAGATGGCGCGCCGCAA
>JASHVI010000114.1 GCA_030039525.1 Thermoplasmata archaeon | reverse complement strand
TCGAGAGGGACGCCGCCGGTGCCCTTCTCGACTTGTTTGCGAGCGCCTCAACGGCTCAAAGCGGGCGGACTCCCGGCTGACTCCGCGACGGACCAACCAGGTCCGATGCGCGCCACTGCCTGTCTCAGGTTCCAGGGTCGGACGCGGAACTAGGCGACCGTCTGCATCACCCGGGCGGAGTGGGCGTCGATCAGGACCGCCGTCTTCTGGCCCTTCCGCTCGAGCTGGACGTACCAGATTGGCACGTGGAGGAGCTCCCCCTCGCTGACGTCGACCTTCGACTCGACCTTGCTGACCATGTGGTGCTGGCGGTGCGCCTCCTCGCTCTGGAGCTGCGTCACGTACGCCTGCGCGGAGTGCTTCGCCGCGTCCTCGCCGAGGTCGCCATTGAGGATCGGCGCGCCCTCCGGCACCTCCTTGCGGTCGAAGAAGCTGCGGTCCTGCAGGGCGAACTGGTAGTTCTTCGGCTGGTAGAGCGTCATCCCCTTCACCGCGATCACCGGGTACTCGTAGTTCCCGGTCACCGTCGCCTGCCGGTTCGAGTTGACCACCGGCCCGGTCATGATTGGCACCGGAACGAAGCCGCCGCGCCGGCCGCCCATCAGCGCGCCCCCGATCACCTCGGCGGCGACCATCGTCCCGACGGTGCTGCCGACCGAGGTCGCGACGTCCTGGTAGACGAAGTTCGTCGACGCCGAGACCGGGATCACCCAGAACGGGACGAAGCTGAGGCGCTGCTCGACGACCTTCGACTCCTCGAAGGCATGCCGCTGGAGGAAGCCGACGTCGAGGTAGTCGTGGATCACGCGCATCGCCGACGCCTCGTCGGTGACCTTCGCCGTCAGCATCGTGTGCTTCGAGATCTCCGTCCAGCCGGCGCCGCCGAGCGTGACGGAGCCCCCGCAGTACTCGCAGGAGATCACCATCTCCCCGAAGACCGGGTGGATCGGCGCGCCGCAGGCCGGGCATTTCAAGTCCTGCGGGGCCATCGCGGGCTTCTCCGCGGCGGGGGGCGGCGGCGGCGGGGCGGCCGCTCCGGTCGCGCTCCCGCACGCGAAGCAGAACTTGGCCCCGTCGGGAAGGGCGGTGCCGCACTTCGGGCAGTTCATCGGGGTCCTACGGTCCCTCCCGTCAGCTCGGCATCGCCGTGCCGCACTGCGGGCAGAACTTCGAACTCGCCGGGACCGAGGCCTGGCACTTCGGGCAGGTCCGGGGCGCCGGGGGCGCCATCGAGGCCCCGCAGTTCGGGCAGAACTTCGTCCCCGCGGGGGCGGGCTGGCCGCACTTCGGGCAGGGAGGTCCCGCGACGGCGGGCGGCGCCGCCCCGACGGGCGTGCCGCACGAGGGACAGAACCGGACGCCGGCCGGGATGAGGGCCGCGCACTTCGGGCAGGGGACGCCGCCGGGGGAGCTCATGCTCCCGGCCATCGCCCCGGTCATCCCGTAGCCCATGCCGAGCCCGGCCCCGAGGCCGACCCCGGCCCCCGCGAGGCTGCCGGCGCCCCCGGGGTTCGCCGCCGCGGTCGTGAGCGCCTGGCCGGCCTGGTACTGCATGTAGTTGACGCCCAGCACGGACATCTCCGAGCGGGTGTTGACCGCCTTCGAGACCTCGTCCGGGAGGTTGATCGAGATCCCCTGGAGCTGGACGATGTCGACGCCGAGGGGACCGAAGTGCTGCGGGGAGATCCCGAGGACGGCCTGCTCGATCGTCGAGAGCTGGCCGGCAAGGTCGGTGACCCTCAGGCCCTGGTCTTTGAGCTTCCCGAGCGTGTTGTAGATCAGGACCACCATCTGGTCCTTCAGCCGCTTCTCGACGTCCGGCGTCGCGACGGCGCCGAAGGTCCCGACGAACTGGTTGATGAACAGGTCGGGGGCGGCGACCTTCCAGCGGTAGTCCCCGAAGAGGCGGAGGCTCACGAGGCCGAAGTCCGGGTCCCGGAACACGTACGGCTCCGTGGAGCCGTACTTCCCGTCGAAGATCCGGCGCTGCAGGTAGTAGACCTCGGCCTCCTGCTGGACGCCGCTCAGCGCCTTGATCACGTCGCCGATGATCCCCGCGTTGAGCGAGGTGAGCGCGTACCGGTCGGGCCGGTCCAGGTAGGCGAGGACCTTCCCGTCGCGGTAGAAGACCGCGGTCTCGTCCTGCCGGACGACGACGTTGTCCCCGTAGTGGATGTTGCGCGGGACGCGCCACATCACGTTCGGCCCCTTGTACGCGTCCTCCCACGAGACGGTCGTCGCCCCGATGAGGCTCCCGCCCTTCGCCGGCACCGGCTTGTTCGTGACCATCTTCCCAACCTCCGAGAGCTCGCTACGGTGTCTGGATCCCCTCGATCGCCCGCATCCGGGCCTTGAAGGCGCTGTCGAGCTGCGAGACCTGGCCGCGGGCGTTCGTCACGATCGGACCCACCGCGCTCGCATCGCCCGAGGCGATGGCGGGGCCGAGCCCGTCAAGGCCGCGCGCGAGCGTGTCCGCCGCCGACGCGAAGCCGTAGTCGTACTCGTAGAGACGGTCGAGCACCGAGGCGTTCACCCGGACGGCCGGGGAGATGCCCGTGTACCCCTGCTCCGCGTGCCGGATCTCCCCCTCGAGACGCTGGAGGTCCGAGATCAGCGGCGCCAGGTCGTTCAGCTGGTTGAACCGGCCCGCCTGGGTGAGCGCGCTCCGACCGGCCTCCACCGACCCGCGGGCCCGCGAGACCCGGTCGGCGACCTGGATCCGCAATAGGCTGTCCGCGGCGCGCAGGTCCTCCTGCTCCCGGTACCCGCGGAACCCGGGGACGAGGAGCTGCAGCCGCTTCAGCGCACCCTGATCGTCCTGGACCCGGTTCCGGATGTCGACCGGCGGGCTGGAGGCGGGGGCCGGGGGGGCAAGGGAGGCCCCGCACGCCGGGCAGAACTTGCTCCCGGCGGCGACGGGGGCGTGGCAGGCCGGACAGACCGATGCCGGTGTCGCGGGCGTCGGGGTCGGGGTCGGGGCGTTGGCCGACATCGTCTAGGGGCTCCTCGGCCCGGCGGCGCTCTCGGCCGGGGCCGTGCCGCCGGGAGTGGTCCCCGGCGTCTGGGCCGCGGCGTAGTCGAAGGCCGACGGCGGGGCCGAGCGGTCCCACTCGGCCCGGCGCGCCTCGCGCTGCTTCGTGTAGGCGACGGCCGTGAAGCGCCAGCGGGCGAGGCCGAAGACGACGATCAGCAGGATCAGGACGGGGATCGTGAGGTAGAGCCTCCAAGGGGTCGTCAGCGGGTCGCCCGGACCGATCCAGAAGTCGCCGAGCAGGAGGACGAAGCCGGCCGCCCCGAACCCCCAGCCGAGCGAGCGCTGGACGGTCGGGTCCTTCGAGAGCGCCTGCGCCAGGTAGGTGCCGAGCCCCACGAACAGCGCGAGGAGACCCATCTCCCAGAGCGCCGTGAACGGGTTCGGAGCGGTGAGGTAGATCACCGCGAAGACCACGAGCAGGAGGGCGAGGAAGACGAGGCCGAGCATCCCGGCCGAGAGCCGGCCGGCTCCCCCCGGGGGTGCGCTCATCGACAGCGAAACACCGGGCCGTCGCTATATGGCTTTTCCCCGACGGCGGGGGCGGCTTCGCCCGACAGGGCCGACCCTCGGGGGGCCCTGGCGGCTCCTAGAGCCGGGGCTCCTCGTCGGCCCGGTGCGCGGGCCGGGGCGGCCGCTCCGGCGCCGGGTCCTCGTCGCCTTCCTCGCTCTCCTCGGGCTCGTCGGCCGCCGGGTGCCGGGCCGAGACCTCGCGGATCCGGGTGGGGGCCGGGCGCGCGGGCGCCGTGGGCGGATGGGTCCGAGCGGCCGATGGATGGGCCGGTGCGCCGGCGGGACCGGCGGGAGCCGCCG
>JASHVI010000113.1 GCA_030039525.1 Thermoplasmata archaeon | reverse complement strand
CGAGGTCCGGGCGAGGCCCGTCGAGCCGGGGGCCGGTCGCCCCGGGATCGGCCGCCCGGATCGGCGGTGGCCACGCCTCGACCGGCTTCGACCAGATCCAGGTGATCATGGCGGCTTGCCGACCGACGTCGTCGACGTAGTACTGGGTGGTGACAGTCTCGCCGGCCGCTCGAAGTACCCGCGCCAGCGTGTCGCCGATGATCCCGTTGCGGACGCGCCCGATGTGGAAGGGGCCGGTCGGGTTCGCGCTGGTGTGCTCGATGCAGACGGTCCGGCCCGTCGGGGGGCCGGAGCCGAAGTCGGCGCCCGGAGCGAGCGCTCGACCAAGCGTCGCGGACACCAGCCACTCCGGGTCGACCGAGAGATTCACGAAGCCGCCCGCCGCCGTCGCCGCCCGGATCCCCGGCGGCCGCTCGAAACGTTCCGCGATCTGTCGGGCGAGCTCGTCGGGCGCCCGGCGGGCCGACCGGGCGAACCGGTGCACCGCCCACGCGAGGTCGGCTCCCGAGGCCGGGGCCAGGTCGACCTGCCCGACGAGCTCCTCCGGAGCGCCCGGGAGCGAGAGCGACTCCAGCTGTCGAGCCAGAGCGATCGCGGCGGGGCCGATGACCTCGCTCCACGGGTCCCACCCGGCCGCCGGCGGCGGCGGCACGGACGACGTCATCGGGACGGGCAAGCCTCATGCGGGCCGTCCGACTTAACCCTTCCTTCGTGTCGACCGTCCTTCTGATCCGGTATGGCGAGCTGGCGCTCAAGTCGCCCCCGGTCCGGCGGGAGTTCGAGACCGCGCTGCGCCGGAACCTGCTCGCGCAGTTCCTCGCGGCCGGGGTGGCTTGCCGTGTACGCTCGGACCGCGGCCACCTGTACGCGGAGGTCGACCACCCCGAGGCCGCGGCGCGGGTCGCGTGTCGGGTCTTCGGCGTCACCTCGGTCAGCCCCGCCGAGGAGATCCCCACCGACCGGGCCGGGATCCGGGAGCGGCTGCTCGGGATGGCGAAGGAGCTCCTGGGCCCGGGCCAGAGCTTCGCGATCCGGGCCCGCCGGACCGGGCGCCACGACTTCACGAGCCAGGAGCTCGCCGCCGAGCTGGGCGCGGCCGTCCTCGAGCGGTGGCCGGAGCTCGGACTGCGGGTCGATCTCGATGACCCGGACCGGGAGCTCTCGGTCGAGGTCCGAGGTCCCCGGACGTACCTCTACGTCGAACGGCGCGCGGGGCCGGGCGGACTGCCGCTCGGCGTGGCGGGTCCGGTGGTCGCCCTCGTCGACGGACCCCGGGGCGGCCTCGGGGCCTATCTGATGATGAAGCGAGGGTGCCGGTGCGCCCTCGTCGCCGCCGGGGCCTCAGGGGCCCCGATGGCCGAGGTGCTCGCCCGGTTCGATCCCGCGGTGCTGCGCCGGTCGGCCGAGCCGGAGGCGGCCGACTCCACCCTCGAGGCGGTGGCGGGCGACGCGCGCGCGGAGGCGGTCGTCCTGCCGATCGCGGTCGACGAGTTCCCGTCCGCGCGCGCGCGCTGGGGGGACCGCCCGGTCTTCTCGCCGACCGTGGGCCTCAGCGAGGAGGAGATCGAGCTCCGCTGGCGCGCGATCGAGGAGCTCGCCGCGTGAAGCCGCGATACCGTCCCCTCGAGGAGCCGGAGCCGCCCAGCACCCCGCCGGCGGCCGACCGGGAGCCGGGTCCGCCCCCGACCCCCGTCGCCGTGGCGAGGCCGCCGTTGCCGCCTCCGGGATCCTCGCGGGACCGACGCGAGGAGCGCGTCCGTCGCTTCTGGGCCGAGCGGGAGCGGGCCGAGCGGCGCCGTGCGGCACCGAAGGACGGGGCTTGAGACGCGCCGGAGCCCTCGGCCCCCCCTCGCCGCGGACAAAGCGTTAAGAACCGAGCCCGGGTGAGCGCGCCGCCGAGGGGCCACATGGCTCGTTGGGCCGTCAAGGGAACCTTCCTAGCCCGCCGGGACGACTGGCAGGCGTTCGCCAAGACCTGCGAGGCGCCGAGCGCCGAGCAGGCCCGGGAGTGGGCGCTCTCGGAGATCGGGGGATGCCACGGGGTGCCGCGGAACCGGATCCGCATCGCCTCGGTCTCCGAGGTCCCCCTGTGAGCCTGTCGACCGCGGACGCCCGCCGGGAGCAGGAGGTCCAGGAGGACCTGCTGCGCCTCGATGCCTATCGGGGTCAGCTGAACGCGATGCTCCAGCAGCACCAGTTCCTCGTGAACTCGCGGGCCGACCACCTGAGGGCCCGCGAGAGCCTCGAGGGGTTCGAGCGCTCCGGCGACTCCGCCGAGCTGCTCGTCCCGCTCGGCGGGGAGACCTTCGTCCGGGGGCAGGCGGTGCGCTCGAACGAGGTCCTGCTCGGGATCGGATCCGGGATCGTGACGGAGATGCCGAGGCCGAAGGCGGTCGAGGTGCTCTCCGATCGGCTCGGCAAGATCGAGCAAGCGGCAAAGGACCTCGAGGGCCAGATGCGCCAGCTCGAGGAGCGGATCGCCCTCCTCTCCGACCGGCTCGACCGCCTGACGCAGGGCGGGTCGGGAGCGGAGGGGCCGGGGGGCCGCGATGTGGGCGGCGATTAAGGCCCGCCTCTCCCGCTCCGAGTCGAAGCCGGAGGGCGGCGCTCCCGCGCGGGGGGCCGGGGCCTCCAGCCCGTTCACCGAGGGTCTCCTCGGAAAAGGCCTCAAGGACACCACCCTCACCGAGGTGCTCGAGGACCTCGAGATCGTGCTGTTGCAGTCCGACGTCGCCGTCCCCGTGGTCGAGAAGATCCAGCGGGACCTGCGCCGGAACCTCGAAGGGAAGAAGCTCCGCTGGGGGGCGGACGCCGAGGAGGCGATCCGCGGCTCGCTGATGCAGTCGGTCCGCTCGATCCTCACGAAGCCGGCCCCCGACCTGCCGGCCCTCATCCGGGCCCGCGCCCCGGAGCCGTTCGTGGTCCTCTTCGTCGGCGTGAACGGCACCGGGAAGACCACGACGATCGCGAAGATCGCCGGCTGGCTGCGGGGCCAGGGCTTCGGGGTCGTCATCGCCGCCTCCGACACCTTCCGGGCCGGGGCGATCGAGCAGCTGCTCGTCCACGGGGAGCGGCTCGGGGTCCGGGTCGTCCGTCAGCAGGAGGGGAGCGACCCCGCGGCGGTCGCCTTCGACGCGATCCAGCACGCGAAGGCCCGCCACGTCGACGTCGTTCTCGTCGACACCGCCGGGCGCCAGCACACCAACGAGAACCTGATCGAGGAGGCGAAGAAGATCCGGCGGGTCGCGCCGCCCCAGCTCACGATCTTCGTCGGCGACGCCCTCAGCGGCAACGACGCCGTCGAGCAGGCCCGCCTGTTCACGAAGTCGCTCGGCGTCGACGCCCTCGTCCTCACGAAGCTCGACGCCGATGCCAAGGGCGGGGCCGCCCTCTCCGCGGTCCAGGCCACGGGGAAGCCGATCCTGTTCGTCGGTACGGGCCAGGGCTACGCCGACCTCCGCCCGTTCGACGCCGACTGGATGGTCGACCGCCTCTTCCGCGAGGAGGCCGCCGCGTGAGCCCCTCCCTCGAGGTGGTCCTCGTCCGTCCGAAGGAGGACGGGAACGTGGGGGCCGTGGCGCGCGTCGCCCGGAACTTCGGGGCCGCCCGGATGGTGCTCGTCGCCCCGCGGGCGCGGGGCGGTGCGGAGGCCCGGCGCCGCGCCATGGGGGGCCTCGCGCTGCTCGACCGGGCCCGCCGGGCC
>JASHVI010000112.1 GCA_030039525.1 Thermoplasmata archaeon | reverse complement strand
TCCCGGTCCGACAGCCAGCGGTCCAGCCGCTCGGAGAGCTCCGTCGCGTCGGCGAATCCCGCGCCGTGCTCGCCCCGCTCGAGGATGTCGACCCAACCGCCCGCGTACTCGCTCCGGTTCGCGACCCCGGCGGCGCCGAAGGCGATCCCCTCGAGGAGCGCGAGCCCGAAGGGCTCGAACGTGGCCGGGTGGACCTGGATGAGGGTGCGGCCGAGCGCGTCCAGGACCTCCCGGCGGGAGAGGTCGAGGCGGACCTCCGCGGAGCTCGCTAGGCCGGCGCGCGCGATGCGCCGCCGGAGCCGTCGGACGTACCGGGGATCGCGGGAGTGGCCCGCGATCAATAGGCGGGCGTCGGGGTGACGGGGGTGGAGCCGCTCGAAGGCCTCCAGCAGGAGCTCGTAGTTCTTCGCCGGCTGGACCGTGCCGAGCGCGAAGAGGAGCGGGTCCTTCTCCGGCCTCCCGACCATGGGGTCGAGGTAGGTCGGGACGTACTCCGGCCGGGCGCTCGGCCAGACCGACCGGACGACCCGGGCGGTGACGGTGGAGTTCGTGAGGACCGCGCGGGCGTGCTCCGCCGGGTCGAGCACGATGATCCGGCGCGCGACCCCGGCGAGGAGGCGGTCGTTCGTCCACTCCGCCCCCGTGAGGACCCCCCGGAGCGGCGGGACCCATTGCGGGCTGAGGCCGAGGAAGGGGAAGTGGACGTAGACGAGGTACGAGAGGCTCGGGAGGAACGGCCCGGCGGCGGCCGGCACGTCGTCCTGGAAGATCACCCGGTCACAGGGGGTGCTCCGGAGCGTGCGCCGGACCCACGCGCCGAAGGCGGGGGCGAGGAGACCGGTGTAGGCGGAGAGCTTCACCGGGAGGTGGCGGTACATCCCGAGGACCGGATCGAGGGCCCGGCCCCGACGCAGCCGGACCCGGTCCCCGTACCGGAGCATCCCCGTGCCGTGCAGGGCGTCGAGGCCGGCGAGGTCGAGGGAGTGGTACCCGGCGAGGGTGACCTCGTGCCCGGCCTCCAAGAGGACCTCGGCGAGCTTGCAGCCGACGCCGCTGCCGCCGCCGGTGCTGAAGCTCAGGCCCGCGTTCGGAGCGAAGAGCAGGACCCTCATCGAGCGGCGCGGCTGTCGAGGGCGGCGCGATACGCGCCCTCGAGAGCGGAGCGGACGCTCGGGAAGCTCACGCTCCCCTCGGCGAACCGCCGCGCGCGCCGGCCGAGCTCCCGCTGCCGACCCGGGTCGGAGCGCAGCACCTCGATCGCCGACTCGAGCCCCGTCCGGGCGCCGATGTCGTACGACTCGACGAAGCCATGGTCGATGAAGTCGGTGTATAGGAACGTCCTCGGGAGGATCGCCGGGACCCCACAGGCCGCCGCCTCGACGACGACGCGCGGGTAGGCCTCGAGCGTCGAGGGAAGGCAGAGGGCCGTCGCCCCCCGGAACCGCTCGAGGAGGTCCGGCTGGGGGATCGACCCGAGGATCGAGACCTTGCGCTCCAGCCCCCGCCGCCGGATGAGCTCCCGGATCGGTCCCTCGGCCGGGCCGTGGCCCACGAGCTCGAGCCGGAGCGCGGGATTGGCCTCCCGCATCGCCGCGACCAGTCGGAGCACGTTCTTCCGGGCGTCGAGGCGTCCGACGTAGAGCAGGTACGGGTCCGTCTGCTCGGGACCGGCCCGCCTCGGCAGGTACTCCTGGGTGTCGATCGGGAGCGGGATCTGGTGGACCCGCTCCGGCGGGATCCCGTTCGCGACGAGGTGCTTCCGGATCCAGCTGCTGAGCGCGATGACCACGTCGACCTTGCGCCAGATCCACCGGCGGCTCATCGCCGAGTTGATCCACCGAACCTGGCTCTCCAAAGGCCCGAAGGAGAGCCCCGGGCCGACCGGAGGCGGATTGTGGAGCGTGAAGACCTTCGGGAGGTCCCGGTAGGCCCGGCAAAGGAACATCGAGGAGACCTCCTCGTTCAGGTGGACCACCGTCGGGGTACGCGCCTCTCCGCCCCGGATCGCCCGACGGGTCGCGAGGGCCGTGAAGGTCCCACCGAGGGCGTGCGCGACGGCGCTCGAGAACGCCGGCAGCGGGAACCGGTCGACCATCGACCGCGAACTCACCACCCGCACCCCGGGGGGCAGCTCCGGGGCCCCCCGGAGCTTGCTGACGAGCGTGATCGAGTGGCCGGCGTCGCTCAGGATGTGCGCGAGGTCCCAGACATAGCTCTCGACGGCCCCGCCGGTCCGGGAGGGGATGTCGACCATCCCGGTGGAGGTCAGCAGTACGTGGACCCCGTCGGACGAGGGGACGGTCGAGGAGGCTCCGCCCGCCGGGAGCCCCGGCAGGGCAGGCGGTAAGGGTCCGACCGCCGGCTCCGAATTCGAGCGCACAGCCGGTGATTGAGAGGTCCGACCCTCTTTACCTACTTTCGGGTCGGGCGGCGCCGGCCGGGGGGTTCAAGACCTCCGCGAGGGTACCGGAGTCACCCCCACCGATGCTGGACGTCCACCTCGACCGCTGGCTGCGCGACTTCGGTCCGCGGGGCCACGAGTCGGTGGAGGCGGATTCCGTGGAGCACCTCCTGGACGCGCTCGAGGCGCGCTACCCGAGGTTGCGGTTCCGGATCCGGGACGAGACCGGGCAGATCCGTCGGTACGTGCGGGTCTTCGTGGACGGGGAGGACGTCAGCGCCACGACGGGCGTCACGACCCCCCTGACCGGGGCCCGCACGATCGACATCCTGCACTCGGTGGCGGGGGGGTAGTGAGGAAGGCAGCATGACGGAGCGAGATCGGGCGGTCCGGATCCTGGTGGGAACCCGCAAGGGCGCGTACGTGGTCACGGGGGACCCGAAGCGCCAGCGCTGGAAGGTCGGGCCGGTCGCCCACGGGGGGAAGGACGTCTTCCAGGTCGCCGCGGACCCCCGGCACCCCGGCGAGCTGTACGCGGCGGTCAACAGCGACTTCTGGGGACCGTCGGTCCAGAAGAGCCGCGACTGGGGGAAGCGCTGGCGGGAGGTCGCGACCCCGCTCACCCCGCTCGCCAAGGACCGGAAGAACCCCTTCGAGGAGGACCCGGCCCATCCCTCCCCCCGCCCGCTCCGGAACCTCTGGCGCTTCGAGCCCGGGCTGCCGGAGGAGCCGGAGGTCCTCTACCTCGGCGCCGACCCCCACCTGCTCTTCCGGAGCCGGGACCGGGGCGCGAGCTGGGAGCCGATCGACGCGATCAACAAGCATCCGGACCACGAGAAGTGGTCGCCGGGGGCGGGCGGGGCCTGCCTGCATACGATCCTCGTCGACCCGCGGGACCCCCAGCGGCTCTACGTCGGGATGTCGGCGGTCGGCACCTTCCGGTCGGAGGACGGCGGCCTCCACTGGAGCCCGAAGAACCGGGGGGTCGAGACCCCGTTCCTACCCGAGCGGTTCCCCGAGACCGGCCAGTGCGTCCATCACGTGGTCGCCGACGCGGCCGACCCGGACACGTTCTACCGGCAGGACCACGGGGGCATGTACGTCTCCCACGACCGGATGGACCGGTGGGTCCGGATCGGCAAGCCGCTCGGGGACGACTTCGGCTTCTGCGTCGCTTCGGCCCCGACCGCCCCGGGACGGGCCTTCTTCGTGCGCCTCGATGGCGAGGCCCGGACCACCGGCGAGGGCCACTTCCAGGTCCACGAGTGGAACGACCGGAAGCGGACCTGGCGCAAGCTCCTCTCGCCGAAGGAGTTCCCGGGCCACTTCGGCGTGCACCGCGAGGGGATCGCGACGGATGCGCTGGAGACGCCGGGGATCTACGTCGGCACGACGACGGGCCAGCTCTTCGTGAGCCCGGACACCGGGGAGAGCTGGCAGCTCGTCCCCTACGGCTTTCCGGGGATCCACTCGGTCCAGGTCGCGAGCCCGACCGCCGGATAGCCGCCGGGCGCGCGGCGCCGCGGCTCCGACCCGCCGCGGGCGCCGGCTATTTCGTGGCCGGCGTCGGCAGCGGGCTCGGAACGCGCTCGAGCAGGAACCGGCGCAACCGCGGGAAGCGCACCTTCACCGCGGACTCGAACGCCCCTAAGATGGCTAAGTCGCCTCGCTCGACGCTCCGCGTCGCCGGGAAGGTGAGGAGCACGATGGCGAAGGCGGCGAAGAAGAAGACCGGCACGAGAAGGTACACCGACACGTGCGGGTGCAGGAGGAGGAAGGCCGGGGTCAGCACGAGCACCGCGAGGGCGAGGGGCTTGAGGAAGGTCATCGAGAACGGGTGCACGTCGTACCCGATCCAGAGGTGGAGCAGGCAGAGGCCGGGGTAGACGACGCGGGCGACGGTCCAGGCGATCGAGGCGCCCAGGAGCCCCATCTTCGGGATGAGCGTGAAGCTGAGCCCGATGTTGGTCGAGAGCGAGACGATCCCGTAGACCATGTTGGCCCGAGGGTGCCCGAGGCCCGCGAGGGCCGCGGGGGAGGGCCCGATGACCACCGAGATCAGGCTCCCGATGGCGAGCACCTGCAGCGCCGCGGAGGCCGCCCCGTAGTTCGGGCCGAAGGCGAAGCGCAGCGTCTGGAGCGGGTCGAACCAGCAGATGAAGAACAGCGGGACCGTCGTCGCGACCGTCCAGCGCGCGGTCGTCACGAAGCTCTTCCGGACGGCGGTCATGTCCCCCGTGCTGCGGAGGCGCGAGGAGACCGGCAGGTAGAGGTACATCAGCGAGGAGTTGCTGACGAGGAAGAGCCGGGCGATCGTCATCGCGGCGGTGTAGTAGCCGACGATGGCGACGTCGCGGACGTACCAGGCGAGGATGATCGTGTCCGCGTACTGGGTGAGGAGGTTGAGGCTCGCCACGGCGAAGAGCGTGATCGTGAGCTCCGCGAGGGAGACGTGCGCGCTCCGGTCGAGCGGCTGGTCGTCGTGGGGCCCGTGCTCGATCGTCGGCCCGAGGCGCCGCGCGGTGTAGACCCCGAGCAGGATCGTCGCGATCACGCCCGAGAGCGTGTAGCTCAGGATGACCGCGTCGAACCCGAGGTGCAGGTAGATCGCGGCGGCGGCGAAGACGGCGAAGAGGGCGGGACTGATGATCTGGTTGTAGATCGCGTTCGGCTCCGCCTTCTCCATCCCCTGGAAGAAGGCGGCGAGGACCATCGACAGGATCGTGGTCCCGACCGCGACCGAGAACAGCTCGAAGACGATCGTGAGGCCCGGGTCCCCGAAGCCGGAGGCGAGGAACGGCGCCGCGAGGAAGACCGCGATCGTGCCGACGACCGAGGCGATGGCGGCCGCCGTCGAGGTCGCGCGGACGAGGCGCCGGCGCCCCGCGCCGTCCCGCTCGAAGGCGAGCGCCCGGGCGATCGCGTTCGGGAGCCCCATGGCTCCCATGATCCCGAGCATCCCGGTGAGGGCGAGGGCCAGCGAGAACTCGCCCCACTGGGTGGTGGTGACGTTGCGCGCGATCACGACCCGCGCGACGAGGTTCAACAGGAGCAGGATGAGGGTCGAGACGACCATGATGGAGGTCCCCTTGCCGAGGACCCCGGAGTGGGTGTCCCGGGTCGGCTGGGGCACGACCCCGGGCTCGTCCATCGGTCCGCCGACGAGACGAGGAAAATAAAACCCGTTGTTTAGACGGGAGACCCGGACCGGAGCGACGCGTCGAACCGCCCGCCGGAACGCGCTCCGGCGGGAGCCCGCCGGCCGAGGGCGCCGACCGTTGCAGGGCCCTCACTCAGGTGAGTGCGTCCAGCCACCTTTTTATCTCTGGACGCCGGCCCGGGCTCGGGGAGGGGTCGCCAGGAAGATGCCGGGCCTGAGCATCGTGATCCCCGCCTGGAACGAGGAGGAACGGCTCCCCCGGACCCTCGAGAAGTACCTCCCGATGCTGGAGGGTCGCGGGGACCCCTTCGAGGTCATCGTCGTCGTCGACGGGGCCCGGGACCGCACCGCGGAGCTCGCCCGATCGTACGGCAACCGGGGGGTCCGAGTCCTCGAGTTCCCGCACAAGCTCGGCAAGGGCGGGGCGGTGCTCCGCGGGATGGCCGAGGCGCAGTACGACTGCGTCGGGTACCTGGACGCCGACGGCCCGATCCCGCCGAGGGAGCTCTCGAAGCTCGTCGAGGC
>JASHVI010000111.1 GCA_030039525.1 Thermoplasmata archaeon | reverse complement strand
CCAGCACGTCGGCCGCCCCAGCACGGTCTCGAGCGGCACCTGGCCCGGCGCGAAGGTCGGGCGGTTCTCGCGCTCGCGCCGCAAGCGGCGGGCCGGGAGGCGGTAGCGATGCCGAAGGGTCGGAAGGCGAAGAAGGCGGAGGTCCGCCGCAAGCGCGAGTTCACCCTGCGGGGCCTCACGCTCCCGGCGCTCCAGGGGCTCCCGCTCCCGGAGCTCGCGAAGGTCCTTCCCGCCCGGGCCCGGCGGTCGATCCGGCGCGGGTTCACGGAGGAGACGCGCCGGTTCCTCGAGCGGATGGCGGAGCCCGCCGGGGAGAAGCCGCTCCGAACCCACTGTCGCGACGCGCTCGTGCTTCCCGGCCACGTCGGGCGCCGGGTGGCGGTCTACAACGGGAAGGAGTTCAAGGAGGTCGAGGTCCGGCCCGAGATGATCGGGCACTTCTACGGCGAGTTCTCGCTGACCCGGCGCTTCGAGAAGCACTCCGGTCCGGGCGTCGGCGCGACGCGCTCGTCGAAGTTCATGCCGCTGAAGTGAGGGGGCGGTCGACGTGAAGGGGTACACGTACCGATCGGAGCCGGGGGTCAGCGTCGCGCGGGCCCGGGGCCTCGAGCTCCCGATCTCCCCGAAGAAGTCGTACGAGGTCCTCAACGCGATCCGGGGCCGCGACCTCGAGGAGGCCCGCGCGCTCCTCCGGGGGGCCGTCGAGGGCACCCGGGCGATCCCGTTCCGCCGGTACAACCAGGAGACCGCCCACCACAAGGGGACCGGCCCGGGCCGGTTCCCGAAGAAGGTCTGCCAGCAGCTCCTGCAGATCCTCCAGAACGCCGAGTCGAACGCGGAGTACGAGGGGCTCGACCTCGACCGGCTCTACGTCCGCGTCGCCTCCTCGGCCCGCGGGAAGATCACGAAGGCGAACATGCCAAGGGCGCAGGGCCGGGCCACGAGCTGGAACGAGCAGACGACCAACATCGAGCTCGTCCTCGCCGAGCGCCGGGAGGACTAGATGGCGAGCGAGCGGCGCGTGATCCAGGAGTCGACGCGCCGGGTGCTCCTGAAGGACTTCCTCGTCCGGGAGAGCGCCCGGGCCGGCTTCGGCGGGCTCGACATCCAGCGCACCCCGATGGGCACGCGCGTCACGCTGATCTGCGAGCGGCCCGGCATCCTGATCGGCCGCCGCGGGGAGCTCATCAAGCAGCTCACGCAGGACATCGCCGCCCGCTTCGCCCTCGACAACCCGCAGATCGAGGTCCAGGAGGAGCGCCAGCCGTCGCTGAACGCCCAGCTGATGGCGGAGAAGCTCGCGAACACCCTCGAGCGGGGCTGGCACTTCCGACGCGCCGGCCACTCGACCGTCCGACGGATCATGGAGAGCGGCGCCCGCGGCTGCCAGGTCATCCTCTCGGGGAAGCTCACCGGCGAGCGGCACCGGACGGAGCGGTTCAAGGCCGGGACGATCAAGTACTGCGGCGACTCGGTGCGCCTCCACATGGACAAGGGGTTCTACCAGGCCCGCCTGAAGCCCGGCGTCATCGGCGTCTCGGTCTGGATCATGAACCCGACCGCGAAGCTCCCCGACGAGATCCGGGTGAAGGGCGTCGCCGAGCGCCCCCACGACGCCCCGGCCCAGCTCCCCGCGCTCGAGGGGGTCCCGGAGGCTCCGGCGGCCCCGGCCCCCGCCGAGGGCGCGCCCGGAGGGCCGACGCCGTGACGCTGCTTCGGATGAAGGAGCTGCGCGCCCTCTCCGACGAGGAGCTCCGCCGGAAGATCGCCGACGCGGAGAACGACCTCCTGCGCGAGCGGGGGATCGCCGCGATGGGCGGCGCCCCGCCGAGCCCCGGCCGGATGCGCGCCCTCCGAACGAACGTGGCCCGCTCCCTCACCGTGCTCTCCGAGCGCTCCCGGGGGGCCCTCCCCGTGCCGGAGGCGGGAGCGCGCTAGCGCGCTCCCGGGGGATCCGAATGCCGCCGAGGGTCGAGCCGATGGCGGAGGCGCTGGCCGGCGAGCTCATCGGCGCCTCGGTGACGATCCACCGGGCGCCGGGGGTCACGCCGCTGCCGCTCGAGGGGACGCTGGTCGACGAGAGCCTGAAGACCTTCCTGGTGCGCCGCGCCGCCGACGGCCGGGTCCTCCGGATCCAGAAGACCGGCCTCGAGGGGACGCTCCGGCTCGCCGCCGGTGAGATACCGTTAAAAGGCGATTCCCTTCGCCACCGCCCCGAGGACCGGACGAAGCGCCTCGCGCCTCGCGGTCGGAGGACCTGAGGGTGGCGAAGGCGCAGCCGAGCTCGCGTCCGCGGGCCAAGGACATCGGGCTCGACGTGCGGGGCCCGAAGGAGCGGTGCGACGATCTCCACTGCCCGTTCCACGGGAGGCTCCCGGTCCGGGGCCAGATCCTCGAGGGGACGGTCGTCTCCGGGGCGATGCAGCGGACCGTGGTCGTCGAGCGGACCCTCCTCCACTTCGTCCCGAAGTTCGAGCGGTACGAGAAGCGCCGGCGTCGTTACCTCGCCCACAGTCCGCCCTGCCTCAAGATCCCGGTCGGCCATCGGGTCCGGATCGCCGAGACCCGACCGCTCGCGAAGGCGGTCTCCTTCTGCGTCGTCGAGGACCTCGGCGAGGCGCGGCAGCGGGTCCGCCGGGAGTACCCGACGGCCCCCGAGCCGGTCGCCGAGGCGACGGAGGCGGCCCCGTGAAGGGCCTCGCGGGCCGACGGGGCCGCGGGCTCCCCAAGGGGGCCCGGCTCGAGTGCGTCGACAACACCGGCGCGAAGGTCGTCGAGATCATCGCCGTACGGAACTGGCACGGCACCCACCGGCGCTAGCCGAGGGCCGGGATCGCCGACCTCGTGATCGTCTCGGTGAAGAAGGGGACCCCCGAGATGCGTCGCCAGGTCCTCCACGCGGTGATCGTGCGGGCCCGGGCGCCGATGCGTCGGCCCGACGGCACGCGCCTCCAGTTCGAGGACAACGCGGCCGTCATCACGACCGAGACCGGCGAGATCAAGGGCTCCCAGATCAAGGGACCCGTCGCGAAGGAGGCGGCCGAGCGGTGGCCCCGCATCGCCGCGGCCTCCTCGATCATCCTGTAGGAGGTTCGACGATGGCGACGCGCTCCCGACAACCGCGCCGGCAGCGCCTCGCGGAGTACAACGCGCCCACCTCGGAGCGACGCCGCCGGATGGCGGTGGCCCTCTCGAGGGA
>JASHVI010000110.1 GCA_030039525.1 Thermoplasmata archaeon | reverse complement strand
CCCCACGGGGAGCGGGGCACGGGCCTCGCCGCCCACGCGGTCTACCACGAGCTCGGGGACGAGCTCTGGCTCGAGCGGAAGACGACCCCCACGGTCGGACTCCAGCCGGCGACCCCCCTCGCTAAGCCCCGCCACCGCCGCGGCGGCGACGAGTAGACCGTAGGACCCGCCCGACCGTTCACCGGCGCCCTAAAGACGGGCCGGACGGCTCGCCCCACGGTGCGGCGTTTCCTGATCCTCAGCCACCGAGTGCCGGTCTCGGGCGCCTTCTCGCTCAACGACCTCGCGGGAGGCGGGGGCCGGGTCGACGAGATCGCCCGGTGCGTCTCCACCGCCTTCCTGGTGTCGAACGACCTGCGGCGCGACACCGAGCTCACCGTCCTCTTCGCCCAGGCCCCGCCGCCGGCGGCCCGCCGAATGCACTTCGTGGGCGAGCGGATCCGGCACCTCAACCCCGACGAGCGGTCGACCGCCGCGCTGATCAAGAACGCGCTGGTCCGCTCCATTCCCTTCGACCATCCAATCGAGGCCTCGCCGGGGCTGTTCGTAGGGCCGACCGACCCCCTCCCCGAGCTCGCGAGGGCCCTGGCCTCGGGCCCGGCCTACTGGCTGACCGAATCGGGGGCGCCGCTCGGGGTCGATGAGCCGGCCCCGGACGCCACGGTGGTCCTCGGCGACGTCGACGACCCCCGACCGGAGGAGGTGGAGCTCCTCGAGCGCTCGGACGCGAGAAAGCGCTCCTTGGGCCCGATATCGCTCCGGGCGAGCCAGTGCATCGACGTCTGGCACAACCGGGCGGACCTCGTTGCGGGCGGCGCCCCGGGGCTCCCGCCGGAGCGGTCCCCGACCGCCGTCGTCCGGACGGACTAGATTCCGGCCGCCGCCCGGAGCGAGTTCGATCGAAGGCCCCCGACGACGGCGGTGAGCCGGAGCACCTCGCGGCGCTCCGGATGGGTCCGGGTGCCGAGCATCAGGCGGCGGGGCTCCCCGAGCCGTCCGCGGAGCGACTGGATGACCCGATCGAGCGTCCGGAGGGTCAGGTTCGAGCCGCCGTCGACGTGGACGAGGGCCGTCGGCCGCTCCCCGAGGTCGAAGTCGAGGAGGGTCTCGTTCATCGCCTGGTCGACGAGGCGCTCCGGCTCGGAGATGTGGAACTCGGAGCTGAGGAGGGTCGAGACCCCGGCGTCCCCGAGGTGGGTCTTGAGGCTCGCCAGGTCGACGTTGATCTGGGAGGGGAGCTCGACCATGTCGACGAGGCTCGAGACGAGGCTGTGGACGTAGGCGTTCCGGACGTGGAAGACCCGGGAGAGCGGAAGGCGCTCGAAGCGCCGGAGCTTCTCGTTCGAGAGCGCCAGCAGGAGTCCCCCGAGCCCCTCCAGTTCGGCCAGGGTCGCCCGGACGTTCTCCCGGCGCTCCGGGTTCGTCTCCATCTCGACCTGGAAGGGCAGGAAGACCACCGGCACGGGGAGCGCCTCGGTCTCCGAGAGGAGGCCGACGAGGTAGGGGAGGAGCGCGGACCCGGTCCCCCCGCCGAGGCCGGCGATGAGGAAGATCACCTCGAACGGGCGCAGGCGGCGGAGTATCTCCTCCCGGCTCTCGGCGGCGGCGGCCACCACCGCGGCCCGATCCCCCCCGCTCCCCCGCCCCCGGAGCGTCCGCTCTCCGACCAGGATCCGCTCGTCGAGGCTGAGCCGCTTCAGGTGGGGGAAGTCGGTGTTGACGGCGAAGGCCCGAACGGTCGGGATCCCGAGCCCGACGAGGTCGTGGACCGCCTCGCCGCCGGCCCCGCCGAGGCCGACGACGGCGAAGTTCCCGGAGGCCTCCACCGGCCGGAGCGGGGCTTCGGCCGGGAGTGCCATCGCTCTCCTGGGTGCGAACTTACGGGGGGGGCGCATCCCCCGCCATCGCCGGCTCCCCTTCGCGCCGGCCGCGGGCGGTCGCGGCCGGGAGCTGGTCGAGGCGCTGCCGGATGTACTCGCGCACCGCCGAGCGGACCGCGTCGTCGACCGAGACCGAGCCCCCGTCCTTGACGAACTCCTCGAGCTGTCGGTTGTCCTGACGGGAGAGCTCGACGACGACCTTGCGGATGTTCGGCGGAGGGAGGTTCATCTCGACGTACCGCTCGAGGCCCTCCCGGATGGTGTCGGAGATCGTCCCGGTCCCCTTCGACTGCTGGATCTCCCGGAGCTTCTCCAAGAGATCCTGGGGGATGCGGACGGTGACCCGCTCCGAGGTGTCGACCATGCGCCGTCAGACATTGTTCCTTTGAATGTCTGACGTTTGACAGATATCGTCCTCGCACCTTAAAGGTTGGGGTTTCGGGGGTCCGGTCTCGGGTGGACTGCGCCTGAGGCCTGCCGGCGTTCAATCCCGGGAGCTCGGGCGTTACGTCGCGGTGAAGCTCAGGATGGCCCGCCTCACGACGGTCAACCCACCAGATGGACGGACCAATGCCAACTCGGCGAGTCGACTGAGCCGGCTTGGACCCCCAGTCTCGAGCATGGAACCGCACCAGGCGCTCCGAACTGCAGCATTAAATAGGGCCTCCCACGTCGAGGAGTTGGAGGGCCAAGAACAGGGGTACCCGCTCCGCCAATCATAACCGCGGGTTCGATACTTCCCCGCGATCTCGGCGGTGTGGGTCCTCC
>JASHVI010000109.1 GCA_030039525.1 Thermoplasmata archaeon | reverse complement strand
GGACGGTCACCGCCGCGGCGCTCGGCCCCCCGGACCCGGTCGAACGCCTCGCGCGGGTCCTCGAAGGGGCGTCGAAGCTGGACGGAGGGAACGGGCTCCGCTTCGAACCCGTGGGGCTGTTCCGCCGGTCTCCCACCCCGTTCCGGCTCTCGACGCGGGAGCTGGCGGGGCTCTTCCCCTCCCCGTTTGGGCGCTGGCCGAACCCCGGCGCCGACGGAACGCCCTCGGGAGGGGCGCGGCTGGTCCTCGGGGTCGACCCCGAGGGGTTTCCGGTGTCGCTGCCCGTGTCGGCAGGCGACGGCCGACACCTCGTAGTGACCGGGGAGACCGGGATGGGGAAGAGCACCCTCCTGGCGGAGCTGGGCGGACGGGCGGTGGCCCGCGGCACGCTCGTCGTCTTCGACCCGGTCGGCGGGACCGTGGAGAGCCTCCTCGACGCGCTCCCTCCGTCGGCGCTGGCCCGGACCATCTGGATCTCGCCGTCGCGCTCTCCCGTGGGCTCGAACGCCCTCGCGGCCGTCTCGGGGCGCATCGGCCTCGCCCGGGAGCGCGCCCTCGACGAGCTCGTCGCGGCGCTTCGGAGGGTCCGATCGACGCGCTACGAGGCCTCGCCGTTCTGGGGCCCGAGGATCGAGGAGGTCGCCCACTGGGCGATCGCCGCGGCCGCCGCGCTGCCCGGGGGAACGCTTCGCACGGCCGAGGAGCTGCTCGACCGGCCGGGGAGGCACGTCCCCGCGGGCCTGCCCGAAGAGGCCCAGCAGGCGCTCGCCGCCCTCCGGCGCCGGCACGAGGAGCGGCCGGAGGAGATCGAGGGGGCCCGCCGGCTCTTCGCGGAGGTCGCCCGGTCCCCGACCCTGCTCCGCCTCCTCTCGGACCCGCGGGCGCGCTGGTCGATCTCGGAGGCGCTCCGCCCAGGGGCGATCACGCTGCTCTCGGGCGACGCGGGAGCGATCGGAGAGCCGAGCGCGCTCGCCTTCCTCGCGGTCCAGCTCGCCCTGCTCTGGTCCTTCGTTCCGGAGCGCCGTTCCCGAGAGCCGGTCTTCCTCCTGCTCGACGAGGCCGGCCTGTACGCGGCCCCCGTCCTCGCCCCGATGCTCCGCCTCTCCCGCCGGTTCGGCGTCCACCTCGTGCTGGCCACGCAGTCCCTTGCGACGCTCACCGAGACCGACCGGGAGGCGGCGCTCACGAACGCCTCGGATTTCCTCCTGTTCCGAGGGTCGCCGGCCGAGGCGCGCGAGTTCGAGCGGTGGAGCGCCGCGCTCCGGATGGAGGAGCTCGTGTCGCTCCCGAGGGGGCGGGCGATCGCCCTGCTCGGCAAGGGCCAACGGATCACCCGGATCCGGACCCGCCCACCGGGCTCCGGACCGCGCCACCCGGGCCGCCCGCTCGCCGTGGCGCGCCAGGTCCGTGCCCGATGGGGCCCGTCGGCCGCTCCGGGCGACCCGGTTGAGGCGAGCGCCTCGTCGTGGCCGAGGCTCCCTTCGCCGCTCCGGCGGGTCATCGAGGCGCTCCTCGAGTGCGCGGACCCCCAGGGCGGAGGGGCGGCGGAGATCCCCCTGCGGCGACTGCGCGACGAGTTCGGGATCCCGCCGGAGGGGCTCCGGGTCGCGGGAGGCTGGCTCGCCGAACGCGGGATCGCCCGCTCCGTTCGCGGGGAGGCGGGCACGGCGTGGATCGTCGACCCGGGACGCCTCCGGGAGGTGCGGGACGGGCCCGGGGCGGCGGGCGCCTCGGCCGCCTCCGGCGCCGGAACGGAAGGATAATAGTCACCGACCCCCCCCTTTTGCACAGGATGGGAACCACCCCGGCGGTCGAGACGGCTCCGGGGACGGAGCGGGACCGTGGGCGATGCCAGACCGGCATCGCGGGCCTTGACGACATCCTGGGCGGCGGGATCCCGAAGGGGAACCTGGTCCTCATCGCCGGCACCGTCGGCACCGGCAAGACCACCCTGACCCTCGAGTACCTGGTCCGCGGGGCGGAGCGGGGGGACCGCTCGATCTTCCTGTCGATGACGGAGTCGACCGCGAAGCTCGTCCAGAACCTCTCCTCCTTCGAGTTCTTCCGGCCCGACCTCCTCCAGAACGGCTCCCTCGTCCTCGTCGACGTCCCGGCGATCTACGAGAAGCTCGGACTCGACCGGGAGGAGATGTCCGCCGAGGAGGTCGACCTCCTCCTCCGGACGATCCGGGACCTGGTCGCGGAGCTCGGGGCGAAGCGGCTCGTCCTCGACTCGGTGACCGGCGTCTCCTACCGGATCCGCAAGGAGGAGCGGATCCGCGACTTCATCCTCCGCCTCGGGCAGGCGATGAGCCAGCTCGACTGCACGACCCTGCTCGTCTCCGAGATCGGCCCGACCCCGGGCCGCTACTCCCTCAGCGGCGTCGAGGAGGCGATCGTCGACGGGGTGATTCTTCTCGGGAACACCCGTCGCCAGGGGGACCTCCTCCGCGTGATCCAGGTGATCAAGATGCGCGGGACGCCCCACTCGCGCGCCCAGTACGTCATCGAGCTCACCCCGATCGGCCTCCTGATGGCCCCCCACCTGAAGGGCGGCGGGCACGAGAGCACCTAGGCCATGGCCAACACGAACGAGATCGGCGAGCGGCTCCGGGCCCTCTCGGGCGGAGCGGCCGTGGCGCTCCGCCTCGACCCGCACGAGTACGCCGACCACTACTTCTCGGCGCTCACGGCGACGCTGCGCGACCTGGGCTCGGAGCCGGACTCCCACACGATATACGTCTCGGTGACGAACCCCGCGGCGCTCGTCTGGTCCCTCGCGCAGGCGCTCGACGTCCCCTTCGAGCGCCTCTCGTTCGTCGACGCGATCAGCCACATCATGATGAACTACCGCGACCCCCTCCCGCACGCGAGCTACGTCGAGAGCCCGCGGATGCTCGAGGACCTGATGCTCCGCGTCGAGTACCTGCTGAGGAAGCGCCCCTCCCCGCGCTCGGTCGTGGTCGTCGACTCCGTCAACTCGCTCGCGATCCACAACCCCCCCGAGCTGCTTACCGAGTTCTTCCACATCCTCCTGAACAACCTGAAGACCCGACAGGTGCTCACCGTGCTGCTCGCGACCTCGGACGATCCGAACTCCCCGGTCGACCAGATGCTCAGCCTCGTCGTCGACGAGACGATCGACGTCGGGGCGGGACGGGGCTAGGTCGTGCCGGAGGCCCCCGCCATCCTGGGGATCCCGGAGTTCGACGAGCGCGTCGGCAAGTTCCTGCCGAAGGGCTGGGTCGCGCTGCTCGAGGGCCAGTCCGGCGCCGGGACCCAGCTCCTCGCGAAGCAGTTCGCCCACGCCGGCCAGGGGGCGGCGCCGGTCTACTACTACACCACCGACGAGCGCCCCGAGGAGATCCGGCGGACCTTCGGCGACTACGGCTGGGACCCGGACGGCGTCTCGATCGCGAACCTCTCGGAGGCGTACCACGCCCAGGTCCTCGACCGCGAGCTGGAGGTCTGGCGGGTCCGCGAGCGCGGGCTCCGGTACGCGGAGATCGCCCGGACGGGCTCGGGGGCCCCCCCGCCGACCGCGGTCCGGCCGACCGCCCAGGTCCTCTCCGATCTCTCGGGGCTCGAGACGCGGTTCCGGCTCGTGCTCGACTCGCTCGACTTTCTCTTCGAGGTGCTCGACGAGGAGGACCTCCTCGCGGTGGTCCGGCAGATCCGTCGAAGGGCCCAGGCGCTCGGCGGCGAGGCGCTGCTCGTCCTGCGGGCCGACGTCCAGGAGCGCAAGCTGGTCGGCCTCCTCGAGGACCTCGCCGACCTCCACCTCGAGCTGCGGGCGGTCGAGGAGAACGGCAGCTACCGCCCCGAGCTGACCGTCCGGAAGGTCCGCAACCACCCCGAGCTCACCCGTCGGGTCGCCCTCGAGGCCTCCGTCGGCGGCCTGCAGGTCGCCCACTGAGCTCCCCCGGGGCGCACGGCCTTCCCGCCGACCACCACGGGGGGATGCCGTTAGCGAACGTTTATCCCCCGGGCCCGGGTCCTATCGGTCGCCGATGGACGACGTCGTGATCCGTCCCCTCGAGAACGTCGAGCTGAGGGACCCGGTCCTCGTCGAGGGGCTCCCGGGGGTCGGCAACGTCGGGAAGCTCGCGGCCGACTACCTGAAGGACAAGGTCGAGGCGAAGCCGCTCGCGACGATCTACTCGAAGTTCCTCCCGCCGCAGGTCTACGTCAGCGAGGAGGGGATCGTCCGCCTGGTCTCGAACGACCTCTTCTACCGGAAGGCGCGGGGCCGCGGGGAGCGGGACCTCCTGATCCTCGGGGGCGACTACCAGGGGATCTCCCCGGAGGGCCAGTACGAGCTCACGCACCGCGTGCTCGAGCTCGCGGCCCGGTTCGGATGCCGGGAGCTCTACACGCTCGCCGGCTTCGCGCAGGGGCACGTGGTCGAGACCCCCCGGGTCCTCGGCGCCGCGACGAGCACCGCGAAGGTCGAGGCGCTCCGGAAGTTCGGCGTCGTCTTCTCGCGGACGGACCCCGGCGGGGGGCTCATCGGGGCCTCCGGCCTCTTCCTCGGCCTCGGCCGGCTCTTCGGGATGGAGGGGGTCTGCCTGATGGGCGAGACCAGCGGCTACTTCGTCGACTTCCGCAGCGCGGAGGCGGTCCTCAAGGTCCTCACGCGGGCCCTCGCGATCGAGATCGACTTCACCGACCTCGAGGCGAAGGGGAAGGAGATCGACCGGATCGCCCAGAAGATCCACGAGACCGAGCAGCGGATGACCGAGCCCTCCTCCTCCGCCTCCGGACGCGAGGACCTCGGCTACATCGGCTGAGCCGCCGGCCCCGTCATGGCGGCGCCTCCGGGGCCGCTGCCCGAGGCCGAGCTCCGTCGCGTCGAGGGGGTGCGTCGCCGGCTCGAGTCCGCCGCCGGGACCGACGGCTTCCTGCGCTTCGACCGCTTCCTAGAGATCGCCCTGTACGCGCCCGGGCTCGGCTACTATGCGCATCCGGGGCTCGCCCGCGGCCGCGCCGGCGACTACTACACCGCCCCCGGGGCCCACCCGATCTTCGGGGCGACGCTGGCCCGACGGATCCGGTCGGAGTTCGACCGCCTCGGGCGCCCGGAGGCGTTCCGCATCGTCGAGGTCGGCTCGGGCGACGGCACGCTGGCCCGGGACGTGCGCGCCGCCTGGCCGAGGGACCGACCGGCGCCCGAGTACCTCCGCATCGACCCGTTCGCGAGCGCCTCGGAGGGCGCCGAGGCACCAGAGGCTCCGGACCGAGCCGGTCCGCCCCTCTCCTCGCTCGCCGAACTGGCCCCCCTGGTCGGCGTGGTCCTCGCGAACGAGCTCCTCGACGCGCTCCCGTTCCGGCGGAGGATCCGACGCGACGGCCGGTGGCGCGAGCTCGTCGTCGAGGTCGCCGGTACGGGCCTCCGCTGGGCGGAGTCCGACGCGGGCCCCGGGCTCCCGGGGGAGCCCGACTCCGGCGTCGTCGAGGGGTCGGTGATGGAGCGGTCGCCCGTCGCCGAGGCCTGGGTGCGGGAGCTCGCCGATACGCTGAGCGAGGGGTCCGCGATCCTCATCGACTACGGCGCCGAGCAGTCGGAGCTGCTCGGGCGGCCCGCCGGAACGCTGCAGGCGATCCGGGGCCACCGCGTGGACGAGCCGCCGCTGGCGAACCCCGGCGCCGCCGATCTCTCGGCGTGGGTCAACTTCACGCGGCTCCGGGCGGCCGCCCGGACTGCCGGGCTGCGGGAGACCGCCTACCGGAGCCAGGCCGAGGCGCTCGCGGAGTGGGGCCTCGAGGCCGTGCGGGACGAGGCGATCCGGGGGGCCGAGAGCGCGGAGGCCGAGGTCCGGCTCCGGCTCGCGGTGAAGAGCCTCGCCTTCGGCTTCGCCAACTTCCGGGTGCTCGAGCTGGCCGCCCCCGGCGGTCCCGCTACGTGACCGGTCGCGGCTCCGCGGGACGGAGCCGCTCGGCGAGGCCGGCGGAGACCAGGAGCTGCGCCGACTCCTCCGGGAGCGAGAGGACGTCCTCCTTGCGGATCTCCAGGGTCTCGCCCCCGATCGCCATCGGGCGCGCGTCCTTCAGGATCCGTACGTAGGCCGCGGAGGCTCCCGGGGCCGACGCGGCGATCGGGAGCGGGGCGGGCGTCGGAGGCGTCGGCGGGGCGACGGGGGTCATGGGGGCGCCGCCGCTGCCCCCCGAGGCGAGGTAGGGCGCCGCCTCCGCGCGATGCGCTCGCAGCCGGGCCACGAGCGAGTCGAAGAGGGAACGCTCCTCCGGGAGCGCGTTTGGCAGGTCGCCCGATCCGCCGACCGAGGCCTGGAAGGCCTGCGTGAGGATCTTCGTCATCCGGGCCTCGACCAGGTCGCGGGCGACCTGTTGCGCCCGTTGGTAGGTCTGCCGGGCCAGCTCCCCCCGCCGGCTCGAGGGGTCCCCGCGGAGCTCCGTCTCGAAGATCCCCCGGGTCTCCGCGAGGTAGCGCCGCGTCGACTCGTAGAAGTCCTTCGGGAGCTTCGCCAACCCGCGGCCGGCGGCCTCCGACCTCCGCCACTCGAGGAGCTGCGAGTACGGGTCCGGCATGGGGAGGCCGGGACGCCGGGCGGGGCCTATAGGCCTTCGGGGCTTTCCGGGAGACGGTCATGCGACGGGCCCTTGCCGCCGACTCCAACTGGGCGGAGTTCCGGGAGCTCTGGGAGATCCTCCTCCTCGAGAGCGAGGACCCCCAGACCGTGCTCGTGGTGGAGGGGGAGCGCGACGTCCGGTCCCTCCGACGGCTGGGGCTGGACGGGCGCGTGGTTCCCCTCCACCGGGGCCAGCGACTGCCGGCGGTCGCGAAGGAGCTCCTCGAGTCCGCCCGGCGGGCGGTGCTCCTCACCGATTGGGACCCGGAGGGGGGCCACCTCGCGCGGCGGCTCCGCGAGCTCCTCGAGGCCGGCCCGATCGAGGTCGACCTCGACCTCCGGCGTCGTCTGGCCCGATGCCTCCGCGGCGAGGTCGTCCACGTCGAGGGGCTCTACGCGTGGGCCCGTCGGTCCGCGGAGCGCGAGGGCGGCACCCTCGACGAGCTGCGCCCGCCGCTGGCCTGATCGGCGACGACCGTCGGTCGGCTACGGGATGACCTTGACCTGGGTGCGTCGCACGTCGCGCCGGTTCCGGGTCCTCGAAGGTCGCATCCGCTCCGCGCCCTTCCCTTTCCACCGGAGGCCCCGGCCGTCCCGTCCGGCCCTCGTCAGGCCCCGGAAGACCCGACCCCGCTGGGAGGAGGCGGTGATCCACTCGAGGCGGGGGTCCGCCGCGATCGTCGGCTGCGAGGGATCGAGAAGGATCACCTCGAAGAACTTCTCCTTCCCGTCCTCGCCGACCCAGTAGGAGTTGAGGACCTCGAGGTTCGGATAGTGCTTCTGGGCCCGCTCCTCCGCGATCCGCTGGAGGCTCTTCGCGAGGGTCATCCGGAGGATCCCCTTGCGCTTCGGGCGGCGACCCGCGATGATCGCCCGCTTGCGCTGCCCGCCCCGCCGGACGCGCACCCGGACCACCAGGAAGCCGGTCTTCGCCCGGTACCCGATGGAGCGTGCCCGGTCGAGTCGCGTCGGGTGGGCGAGCCGGGTGACGGTATGGTCCCTCCGCCAGAGCAGCAGCCGGTCGTGCCGGAGCTGGGCGCTCTCCGGACCCTGCGTCAACCGGAACGACTCGCCGATGTGGCGATAGACCGAGGTCCCCATCGAAGCGCGGCGGGGACCCGGGTGCCCACTATAAAGCTTCGGAGGCCGAACGGGGGTCGCCGTTCGGCCGCCCGCCCGGGGCTTCCGAGCCGGCCCCGGGTTTAAGGCGTCGCGCGACCGATCTCCGGCGCCGTGGCCCTGATCGTCGTGTGGAGCCACGTGATCCCCCTCGTCGCCCCGTTCTTCGCCTCGCTCACGGCCGCCGCGGTCCTCGCCCTGCCCCTGCACCGCGCCGCGGAGGACACGGGGCTCCCGAGGCTGCGCGAACGATGCGTGGGGTGCGTCGGCGAGCCCGAGCTCCGCCGCACGGGGACGTGCCCGGAGCGCTGCTCGGTCAACTCGGGCCCGACCGTTCCCCTCGTCCTCTTCGTCGCGACCGCGACCACCGCGATCTTCGCCTTCGGTGACCCCGCCGCCTTCGACGGCTACGTCCTGCCGGGCGGGACCTACCCGCCCGGGGTCGGAGCGGCGGTGGCCGCCGGCCTCGTCGGCGCGAACGCCGTCGCGGCCGTGCTCCTCGCCGCCTTCTTCGTGCAGGACCGGCAGCGCTTCAACGAGCTCTTCGCGCGCGGGGCCGCGCTCACCGCCCTCTTCGGATTCGTCGCGATCGCCTGGCCGCTCGGTCCGCTCGGCCGGTGGGTGGACCTGGCCCTCCCGCTCGCCCTCATCGCGCTCCTCTTCGCCGCCGGGATCGAGTGGAGGGCCCGCCACGGGCGGCCGACCTTCGGCCTGCGGACCCTCGGGATCGCGGCCCTGCCGCTGTTCGCGGTCTGCGCCCTCGCCGCGATCCGGATCGTGCAGATCCTGGTGCTCGCCGGCTACTGATCCGCCCCGACGCCCGAGCGCCCGAGCCCGAGCCCGCCGGAGGCCGAGACCGACTCGGGCTCGATCGGAACGAAGGCCCTCAGGTCGGCCTCGATCCGGTCCAGCTCCCGAAGGATCTCCGCCGAGGGGGCGAGGGTCCTGGGGTCGGCGAGGTCCGGGTCCGGCGGCGTCGGCTCCCCGAGCAGCTGGCGCAGCTCGCGCTCAAACTGGTCGAGCGTCTGGGAGGGTGCCCGGCTCGGGGCCGTCGTGGGGGCCGGAACGACGGGCCGGAGCGGCGGGGGCGTCTCCACAATCGGGGCCTCCGGCTCGTCCGGTTCGAGTGCCACCAGGGCGGCGCGCGCCGCCACCGCCGGTCGCGGGGAGGCATCGTTCCGGGGGACCACGAGCGGATCGGCCCACTTCGGGATGATCGGATCGGGTCGGGGATGGGGCCGGGACGGGGGAGCGGACCCAGCGGAGGCCGGGCGCGCGCTCGCCATCGGGAGCGCCTCGCGGCGGGAGGGGCGCGAGGCTCCGGCGGCGCGTCGGTCGCCGAAGAACTCGGGG